>WGBG01000019.1 GCA_015494395.1 Deltaproteobacteria bacterium | reverse complement strand
TACATATATTATACTCTTCAACTTTTGAAACCCTTCGGGATTGCCGGATTCACTGCATCTCCTTTGTCAGAGAAATTCCCATATAGCCGACTATTATGAGAATTTCCCTTTCGCGGATCTACAGCAAATCCGACAATCGCTCAATCCAGGTTTATCCTAAAATTTGCTACTTACCATAATTCTTCAGACATCCAATCAAATAAACTTGAACTCCCCCTTTCCAAGAAGGTCATGAAGATGCACAATACCTGCAAGTCTTGACTCTCCATTTACCACAGGAAGCACGGTAATGAGATGACGCTCCATAAGCGCAAGTGCATCTGCTGCCATTGTATCAGGAGTGACCCGTTTAGGGTCCCTGGTCATTACATCCTCAACCCTGCAGGCATCAAGAGCCTTGCCCAGGCGCAGCACCGCCCTTCTGATGTCACCGTCAGTGATGATACCAGCTACCTTTTCATATCCATCAAGCACCAGCAGGGCGCCAAGTCCCTTGGAATCAAGCTCCTGAATTGCCTCATTCATGGAAGTACCGGCCTTTACCACAGGCACCTCCGGACCTGTAAGCATAACCTGCCCTACGGACACCTTTAGCCTTTCCCCAAGTGAGCCTGAAGGATGATTACGGCGGAAATCCTTTTCACTGAACTCCCTGAGTTTCAGAAGCACTACCGCCAGGGCATCTCCAACAGCAAGGGCAGCGGTGGTACTTGCCGTAGGTGCAAGCCCAAGGGCACATGCCTCACGGGCAACACCTGTATCAATCACGGCCTGGCTCAGCCTGCTCATGGTTGAAGAAAGCCCGCCGGTAAAGGCAATTACAGGGATATTTCTTGATCTGAATGCTGGCAGCAGGGCATTAAGCTCTGCAGTCTCACCACTGTTTGAAATGGCAAGCACTACATCCCCTGACATTACCATGCCAAGATCTCCGTGCATTGCCTCAACCGGATGCAGGAAAATAGAGGGAGTTCCTGTGCTTGCAAGGGTTGCACTGATCTTCCTGCCCACAAGACCGGATTTTCCAATGCCGGTTACAACCACCCTGCCAGGGGCATCAAGGATTATCCTGACAGCCTGAACAAAGGAATCCCCAAGCTTCCTGCTGACTCCCTCAAGGCCCTCTATCTCTATCCTGATTGCCTCCTGCCCTGCGGCGATTATGGCATCGTCACTGAGATACATAGTGTTTGGACTATTCCATTAAAAACTTGCCGGTTTCAGCATCAGGAGGAAGTGGATAATTTCCGTCAAAGCACGCCATGCAGAAACGCTCGGCATTGCCACCTGCAGCTTCAATCATTGCATCAATTCCCAGATAATAAAGACCGTCAAGCCCAAGAAATTCCCTGATCTCTTCAACGCTCTTCCGTGCTGCTATCAACTCGCCCCGAGTAGGAAAATCTATTCCGTAAAAGCATGGGAACTTGGTTGGGGGGCAACTTACCACCATTGTAATTTCCTTTGCCCCGGCGTCCCTGATCTCCTTAACCCTGGTCCGGCTGGTGGTGCCCCTAATTACCGAATCCTCCATAATGACCACCTTCTTGCCCCTGAGGACCTCACGTACAGGATTAAGCTTTATACGAACGGAAAAATCCCTCATAGACTGGCTTGGCTGAATAAACGTGCGACCTACATAGTGGTTCCTGATAACCGCCATCTCAAGGGGAAGGTTGGCTTCCTGGGCATAGCCCACTGCAGCATAATTTCCTGAGTCAGGAAAGGGCATGACAAAATCTGCATCAGGGGTTATCTCCCGTGCAAGGGCTGCACCCAGAGATTTACGGAAAGTGTAAACATTTTTGCTGAAGATATTGCTGTCAGGCCGGGCAAAGTAGATAAACTCAAAGATACAGTTTGCCCTGTGGGGTGCCTGAAGCCCCTGAATGGACTGGAGACCGTTATGGTCTATTATTACGATTTCCCCACGTTCAACATCACGGACATACTCGGCCTGGATAAGGTCAAGGGCACATGTTTCCGATGCCAGCACCCAGGCATCGTTCATGCGGCCAATAACAAGAGGTCTGAAACCAAGAGGGTCCCTGAAGCCGATAATGGCCTTTTCTGTCTGCATCACCACAGAATAGGCACCCTTTATCAGTTTCATGGCATTTATGATAGCCTCGTCAATTCCCTTTGATGCTGCCTTGGCAAGCAGGTGGACAATAATCTCACTGTCCATAGTGGTCTGAAAGATTGAGCCGTGGCGCTCAAGCTCCTGTCTTATCAGATGGGCATTTACAAGATTGCCGTTATGCGCCACTGCCATGGTGGAGCCGGAATGGTGCACACAAAATGGCTGGGCATTCTGAAGCACAGATGAACCTGTTGTGGAGTAGCGGACATGACCAATTGCAGCATGCCCTGAGAGCTCATGAAGTATGCTCTCGTTAAATACCTCACTTACAAGCCCCATTGCCTTGTGCTGCCTGATGGTCTTTCCATCTGAGGCAACGATACCGGCACTCTCCTGACCCCGGTGCTGAAGGGCATAGAGCCCGAAATATGCAAGCTTTGCAGCCTCCGGATGGCCATAAACCGCAAAGATACCGCACTCCTCTCTGGGGCCTCCAGGACTCAGGCTCCAGGCAGGAGGAAGGGAAAGTCCGGAGTGTGAACAAACAGAACAACCAAGTGATTTGAGAGAGGCTGAAGTATGCATGGCTCTATCCCTTCTGCTCCCTGCTGTAATATTCCTGCACAGGCTGAACATCAAGCTTTCGGCTGATAAGGGCGCTTATTGCCCTTGCAGCAGCCCGTGCGCCTGCAACTGTAGTAAAGTAGGGAATTTCATATTCAAGGGCTGTACGCCTGAGCTGATATGAATCAGATACTGTATTTTTACCGCTTGGGGTGTTTATCACAAGGGCAATTTCACCGTTTTTCATCAGGTCAACAACATTCGGACGCCCCTGGGACACCTTAAACACGCGCCTGTTCTCGACGCCATGCTGTTTCAGGTACTCCCATGTACCCCTGGTGGCGATTATATCAAATCCGCTTGCCTTGAGACTCCGGGCTATCTCAACGCATGCCTCCTTGTCCCTGTCCCTGATGCTCATGAACACCACGCCGGAGAGGGGAAGGTGCTGGCCTGCGGCAAACTGGCTCTTGGCAAATGCCATTCCAAAACTGGTGTCAATGCCCATGACCTCGCCGGTGGATTTCATCTCAGGGCCGAGAAGGGTGTCAACCCCTGGGAATTTCATAAACGGAAAAACCGACTCCTTGACTGAAATATGCTCAACCACCGGGTCTTCAGTAAGGCCGAGATCCCTGAGTTTTCTGCCTGTCATAACCTTTGTGGCAAGCTTTGCCAAAGGAATACCGGTTGCCTTGCTCACAAACGGGACTGTTCGTGAAGCCCTGGGATTGACCTCAATCACGTAGAGCTGGTTATCCTTCACTGCATACTGCACGTTCATAAGCCCTATTACATTAAGCTCTCCGGCCATTGCCCTGGTTGCGCTCTTGATATTTTCTATCATTTCAGGACTCAGGCTCCGGGGTGGCAGTACGCATGCAGAATCCCCGGAGTGTATTCCAGCCTCTTCAACATGCTCCATTATGCCGCCGATTACGCATATTTCCCCATCAGAAATTGCATCCACATCAATCTCAATGGCATCCTCAAGGAACTTGTCAATCAGGACAGGATGGCCCTGGGAGACATCCACTGCCTCTGCCATGAACTCCGTAAGCTCGTCAGAGTCAAATACTATGCGCATGGCCCTTCCGCCAAGTACAAAGGAGGGCCTCACCACCACGGGATATGAAATAGTCCGTGCAATCTCAAGTGCCTCCTCAAGGGTGCGGGCAGTGCCGTTTGCAGGCTGCACAAGCCCAAGCTTGTGGAGCATTGCCTGGAACCGTTTCCTGTCTTCAGCCTTGTCAATGCTGTCAGGACTGGTGCCGATTATTTTTGCCCCTGCCCTCTCAAGTGAGGTAGCCAGATTAAGAGGAGTCTGGCCGCCGAACTGGACAATAATGCCGTCAGGTTTTTCAGTTTCAACAATGTGCAGTACGTCTTCAAGGGTCAGGGGCTCAAAGTAGAGCTTGTCGGAGGTGTCATAGTCGGTAGATACAGTCTCGGGATTCGAGTTGACCATGATGCTCTCGATTCCCTCCTCGGCAAGGGCAAAAGAGGCATGGACACAGCAGTAATCAAACTCGATTCCCTGCCCAATACGGTTAGGGCCTCCCCCCAGAATCATGATCTTCTTCCGATCATCAGGACGGGATTCATCTTCGGTTTCATAGGTGGAGTAATAATAGGGGGTATAGGCCTCAAACTCGGCAGCACAGGTGTCAACCAGCTTGTAAACAGGCGTTACACCAAGTTCCCTGCGCCTTGCCCTTACTTCATCTTCAGATGTGCCTGTGAGAAAGCCGATTTGGTGGTCAGAAAATCCCTCCCTTTTGTAATGGAAGAGTTTATCCCGGTCCCCAAGTATGGCTTCCGTACCCTTTTCACTCACGGTCTTTCTTATCTGGTTGCCTTCCTTACGTATTCTGTCAATCTGGAAAAGGAACCAGGGGTCAATGCGCGTAAGCTCGTAAAGCTCCCTTATCCCAAAGCCCTGCTGAAGCGCCAGAACTATATAAAATATCCGCTGCGAATTCGGGGTGCGCAAACGGTTTATGATCTCGTTTCGTTCAGGCAGTTTTCCAGACTTGTCCCACTTGTCCTTGCCGTCAAAGGACATTCCGAAACGGCCTATTTCAAGGGAGCGCAGCCCCTTCTGGAATGCCTCCCTGAAGGTGCGGCCTATTGCCATTGTCTCGCCGACACTCTTCATTGAGGTGGTGAGAAGGTCCTCTGCTGCCGGGAATTTTTCAAATGTCCAGCGGGGAATCTTCACTACGCAGTAGTCAATGGTTGGCTCAAAGGAGGCCATTGTCTCCCGGGTGATGTCATTTGGAATCTCGTCCAGGGTGTAGCCCACTGCAAGTTTGGCTGCAATCTTTGCAATTGGAAAACCTGTTGCCTTGGAGGCAAGGGCAGAGGAACGGGAAACCCTGGGGTTCATCTCTATTACCACCACCTCGCCATTGTCAGGATTAACTGCAAACTGTATGTTGGAGCCGCCTGTTTCAACCCCGATCTCACGGATTATTGCAAGGGAGGCATCACGAAGCTTCTGATACTCCCTGTCAGTAAGGGTCTGTGCTGGTGCCACAGTGATGCTGTCTCCGGTATGTACACCCATTGGATCAAGATTTTCAATAGAGCAGATAATGACGCAGTTATCATTGCGGTCCCGCATCACCTCAAGCTCATACTCCTTCCACCCGATCACAGACTCCTCAAGCATGATCTCGTGAATCATGCTGAGATCAAGGCCCTGTTTGCAGATCTTTCTTAAGTCATCCTCATTATAGGCAATGCCACCGCCTGTTCCCCCAAGGGTAAAACTCGGCCTTACAATTATGGGATATCCGATACGGTTTGCCGCCTCAACCGCCTGATCCATTGAGCGGACAATCTCACTCTCAGGGATGCGCAGGTTGATATTAAACATAGCCTGCCTGAATTGTTCCCTGTCCTCAGCCTTGTGAATAACCTCCCGGCTTGCTCCTATCATCTCAACACCGAGCTCTTCAAGCACACCGGACTCAGCCACCTTCACGGCGGTATTAAGACCTGTCTGACCACCAAGGGTAGGGAGAATGGCATCAGGACGCTCTTTCCTGATGATTTTTTCCACAACCTCAGGGGTTATGGGCTCAATATAAGTTCTGTGGGCAGTCTCAGGGTCGGTCATAATTGTGGCAGGATTGGAGTTTACCAGCACCACCTGGTACCCTTCCTCCTTGAGCGCCTTGCACGCCTGGGTACCGGAATAATCAAACTCACAGGCCTGGCCTATAACAATGGGCCCGGAACCTATTATAAGTATTTTATGTAAATCTGTACGTTTTGGCATGATCTTATGCTGTTGTTTGATATTGCAGGAAACCTGTTCAGCTCAAAGCCTTGTGCTGATGCTATTATTCTCACACTGAACAGTCAGTTCCAGTTAAACAGGATGTGTTCAAAGGGTTTCAGCCCATAATCTTAATAAAGCGATCAAAGAGGTATTCTGCATCGTGCGGCCCCGGGGCGTGCTCAGGGTGGTACTGCACGGAGAATGCCCGATGTTTCCTGTGCATTATTCCCTCAACAGTGTTGTCGTTAAGATTGATATGTGTAATCTCAACCTCAGAGGGCAGGGTATCCTGATCCACTGCAAATCCATGATTCTGGGATGTAATCTCAATACGGCCGGTGGAAAGGTCCTTTACTGGCTGATTGCCCCCACGGTGTCCAAACTTGAGCTTATAAGTTGATGCACCAAGGGCAAGGGAGAGTATCTGATGGCCAAGGCATATTCCAAAAATCGGCACCTTTCCCACCAGTTCACGCACCGTGGAAATAACATGTTTGACAGCAGCCGGATCTCCAGGCCCATTTGACAAAAAGACCCCGTCAGGCTTCATGTCAAGAATCTGTCCTGGCTGACAGTCAGCAGGAAAGACCAGGCAGCATGCGTTACGCTCTGTAAAAAGGCGCAGCTGGTTGTATTTAAGGCCGCAATCTATAACTGCAATCCTGTAGTCAGCCCCCTTTGTCCAGCCCGTGTGGTTGCGAAAATCATCAAATGCGCTCTCGTTACACGTTACAGGAGAGTTATCCCCCCAGTAATAAGGCTCTTTCACCGTTACCACAGAGCAAAGATCAGCCCCCTGAAGCCCCCTGCTCTCCCGTGCCTTCTGCACAAGGGAATCAGGATCAAGGTCCTGCGTGGACATGACAGCCTTCATTGCCCCAGCCAGCCGGATATGCCTGGTAAGCGCCCTGGTATCAACCTGTTCAATGCCAAGAATTCCGCGGTCCCTCAAGTATGACTCAAGGCTCCCCTCAGCCCGCCAGTTGCTGTACATTTCCTCATACTCACGTACAACAAAGCCGCTGAGGTAGATACCGGCAGATTCCTCATCCTCCTGATTTACGCCGTAGTTTCCAATCAGAGGGTAGGTCATTGTAACGATCTGGCCTTTATAAGAGGGGTCAGTGAGAATCTCCTGATAGCCGGTCATGCTGGTATTAAAGACTATCTCTCCTGATGTCTCTCCTGGACCTGTAAATGACCTGCCCTGAAAGACACGTCCATCTTCAAGGGCAATTAATGCCTTCATATTCCAAGCCTCGTTTTAATAAATAAGTTACTTGCCTGCACGCACTCCCGCCCCTTTTGACATGATATGTAAACCACATGAATAATTCCAGACAAATCAACAGGAAAGAAACAGGATATTGGGGAGAGCCAGTGTGCTGTTATGCTCGATAATTGTGCCTGCGGGAACCGAATTTTTTCAATATATTTTAATCATCTTAATAGAACCTGAATTGAGCGTTTCAAAAGTTTGAAGAAATTATTTTATACGATATTAAAAGGAGTTATATCTATCATACTCTTCAACTTTTGAAACCCTTCGGGATTGCCGGATTCACTGCATCTCCTTTGTCAGAGAAATTCCCATATAGCCGACT
>WGBG01000018.1 GCA_015494395.1 Deltaproteobacteria bacterium | reverse complement strand
CCAGCGCTTCTCCTTATGGTTCAGCTCTTCTCCAAGTATCCAGTGCCGGTACGCCTGTTCGGTAAGTCCTGTCTTGATCCGTGTCTCAAGCCAGGTATTGATATACCCTTTCCATCGCTCCTGGTTATCCGGCATGGCAAAAGCCATTGGGCACTGGTATTCAAGCCCCTTGGGGATAACCACTGTCCATTCCGGGTAAACCAGGGTCCAGCCTGTGGCGGTCTGGGCAGTATATAACAGTGCATCTACCTGGGGGTAGGCTCCCTTGAAAAAGTCTCTTGGTGATTTGATTATGACAAGTTCCGCATTGGGAAACAGGCGCTGTGCGGCCCCCTCCTTGTAACGGAAGGGGGTCACACCAAGCTTTAATCCCTCCATGGAACGGATCTTTTCATAAGAGGAAAATTGATCTCTCCTGTAATCAAGTACAACCAGGCTCAGAAGTTCATCAAGGTAACTCCGGGAGAATTGGAATCTGAGCGCCCGTTCCGGACTGATGGTTATTCCGCCAACCGCCAGATCTATGCGTCCCTGGTCAAGTTCTCTCTCCATGTCCGGCCAGTCTATTCTTACTACGTCCAGCCTGACCCCAAGGTCCCTTGCAAGGGCATGTGCCAGTTCCATGTCGTATCCAATGACCTGGCCCTTTTCATTCTTGAAGGCAAATGGCAGCCGATCCTTTGAATAGCCAACACGCACGCTGCCCCTTTCACGGATTATATCTATTCTGCTTCGTTTCTGATCTTCAGGCGCAAGCGGGGCAGGTGATGCGTTGTTGTTAACCTCGGCAAGAGGGCCGATGAGTTCCTTGTTTATTAGCTGTTTGTAGCCGGCATAGTCATAGTGAATGGTTTTGCCAAGTATAATGCCCAGGCCCGTCATTACTGTTATGGAAAGAGCTAGGGTTATGGCCATCACTTCCAGTATTTTTGTCCATTTCAGCCTGTTGAGTATTGCAGAAGTTACCAGCAGGCATATTACAACTCCGTGCATTGCAGCTATGGCTGTGACAAAACGGAGTGTAAACACACTGCCAAGCACATAAAGCTGGAACAGGTCTGAAGGCAGGCGGAAGTAGTCCAGCAGGAAGGGTATGGCCACGGCAAGGGAGCCAAAGGCTGAGAATATCCCCATTATGCAAAATTCAGGGTAGTGGGAAATGCTCAGGGGGGAGCCTGCAAACCAGGCTGCAAAAAGCACAAATCCCAGGCCAAGGACCGTACCAACACTTGGAAAACTGTAGGTTGTGGGTACAAGTGCGTCTATTGCAGACAGAGATGCATCGTTGTCAAGGCGGTGTTTTTCAAGAAGTTTTTTGGTTTTCTCCGCTATCATTGGCAGTACAACAAGCACCGTGCCTGTTGCAAATGCCGTAATCATGGGAAGCCTTGCCTCTTTTATCACCTCCCGGTAGGTGAAGGGGGTGGCGCGTGCCACCAGCATTGGCAGGGTGTAGAAGGCAATAATCAACCAGGCTGCAAGATAGACGTAGAGATAAACCTGCAGCCTCATCAGGGCGTGTACCTGAAGGGTCCCTGCGGCAGCGGCAGACAGGGCAAAGATGCCGATTGGAGCCGTATTGGCCACCATTGATGCCATTTTCATCAAGGCATCGCTCAGGTTCTGCATGTCAAGGATAAGATAGTCCTTGTCTTTGACAGAGATAAGGGCGCTACCAAGAAATATGCTGAAAATGACCACTGCCGGGACAATTGTGTTGGCCAGGGCATAAAACGGATTGGCAGGAATATACATGTCAAGGATGTTTATGTGCTTCCTGACCTCGGTCACGGGGGAGCTGAAAAAAGATGCGGATTTCCAGTCAGGATAGGCAAGGGGGAGGCAGAGCGTGGTCAGCACTGTTATGCCCCACAGTGTCAGTATCAAAGCGCCTCCACGAAGCCCAAGGAGTTTTGCCATGCGGCTGTCAAGGCGTCCTATACCTCCAATGAGTGATACCAGGATGTACGGTATTACCGTCATCTGCAGGAGTTTTATGTAGATATCTCCCACTATTTGCAGCCTGCCCATTGGTTCGCCGAAGAAGATGCCCGTGGCAATGCCAAGCACAAGGCTGGTTATAACCAGCTGGAACAGGGAGAATTTTTTGTATGGATTCAGTTTCATTTCCGTATGTTTAATTCACAAAGGGAAGATGTGCCCGGCCGGATGTGGCCCCTGGTGACCAATGTATTCTGTACAATAATGTAATAACATACGCTTGAAAAGGATGACTGCAATATTGGGTGTATTCTTGATGCACATGGAGTTATGAGGTGAAAGTCTTATCCAGGATTGAAGAGCAAATTGGATAAGGGTAAAATAAATGTAACTGTTCAGTGTATTCACGATGATGCTATTTTAAAAAGGTTGGTAAATGGTCGTGTTTTTCCGTTCCAGTGAATGATTTCTTGTTTTTCCAAGGCTTGCTCCGCCAAAATCGCGAAACTCGCTCGTACCTCGCTCAGACAGACGCGATTTTTTGGCTGCGCTTCGCCAGGAAAAACTACGAAATCATTCAGAGTCACTCCAAAACAAGACCATTTACCAGCCTGAATAAATACAGATAAATTTGCTGTAATTGATGGTAGATGCAGCAAATTCGTTAAGCGCTCAACTCAGAATCTATATTCCCCTGGCTACAGCAAAAAAGGAGAAACCTGCTTCATGAACAGACTGCCCATAGGGATACAATCCTTTGACAAGATACGTAAAGATTATATTTACGTTGACAAGACAGAATATATACATGAACTGGTAAACTCCGGAGCGTATATATTTCTTTCAAGGCCAAGGCGGTTTGGCAAGTCTCTGCTTGTAGATACATTAAGGTGCCTGTTTGAGGGCAGAGAGAAACTTTTTAAAGGATTATGGATACATGACAGGTGGGACTGGGACAAACGCTATCCTGTTATCAAGATTGATATGGGCAGTTTTTATAACAAGGATTTAAATATATTTGATAATGAATTGCGGACTTATTTAACTGCCTGTTTGAAAAAGAAACCTGATAAAGAAGAATTTAGCCCCAAACATTATATGATAGAACTTGTCCGCTTCATGGAATCTTCTTTTGATCAAAAACCTGTAATCCTCATAGATGAATACGACAAACCCATCCTGGATAACATAGAAAAAAAGGAATACGCAGTTGAGATAAGGGATTATCTCCGAAGTTTTTACGAGGTCTTCAAGGCGCTTGATGAGCATATAAAGTTCTTTCTCATGACAGGCGTCAGCAAGTTTTCCAGGGTAAGCCTCTTTTCCGGACTGAACAACCTTGAAGATATCTCTGTTTATCCTGAATTCGGAACTATCCTGGGGTACACGGAGAAAGAAATTTTCAGGCAATTCCACGATTACCTTGCAGGTGTAGAGCCTGGAAAACTCGCTTACTGGTATAACGGATACAACTTTCTTGGAACAGAACGAGTATATAATCCCTTTGATATACTTCAATTTTTGAAAACTAAAAGATATCAGAACTACTGGTTCAGGACTGGTACACCCTCATTTCTGATAAAAATTATGAACGAGAGAGGGGAAGAGCCTGACCTTGCCAGGATTGAAAACTCAGAGTTGTCAGCGGGGCTGCTGGACAGCTTTGATGTCTATACCATGCCCATTGAAACCCTGCTGTTTCAGTCCGGTTATCTTACAGTAAAGGAAGAGATAGAGTCTCCGCGAGGGATAAGCTACAGGCTGGAAATCCCAAACTACGAGGTAAGGCAGAGTCTGAACAGGGAATTTCTTTTCAATTACTTGAAATCTGTAAGCAGCAGGGATGAAGAAGAATATGCAAACAGGGCGTGGTTGGCATTGGAGAAAAAGGATGTTGACGGTTTTCTTAATGTCATAAAGTCCCTTTTTGCAGGGATTCCCTATTCGTCTGTGGACCTTTCCAGATATGAAGATTACTACAAGTCTGTGTTGTATGCCTTTTTGCTTGGAGCTGGCCTTGAGGTGATATGCGAAGATATAACAGCAAGGGGCAGGATGGACATAAGTGTAAGGCTTCCGGAAATTTATCACAGGAATTCAGCAGTAATAGTAATGGAGCTTAAGGTAGTAAACAGGGAGGAAGGCAGGGTGCTCAGGCAGATAAAGGAGAAGGGTTATCATAAAAAATATATGGACAGGACGTGTTTTATTGCAGGTCTTGAGTTTGATAAGGAAAAAAAGGAGTTGTACACCCAGTGGGAAAAGGTGGACAGTAAGGCCGAGTGATTATTGCGAGCAAGACCAGTGTGGGGGGCGTAAAGCTCAAATTGATTGAACAGTATCAGGTTTTGGACTATCCTCTAATTAAGGTGTAATGATGATATAACCTGAATTGAGCGTTTCAAAAATTTGAAGAAATGATTTTATACGATATTAAAAGGAGTTATATCTATCATACTCTTCAACTTTTGAAACCCTTCGGGATTGCCGGATTCACTGCATCTCCTTTGTCAGAGAAATTCCCATATAGCCGACT
>WGBG01000017.1 GCA_015494395.1 Deltaproteobacteria bacterium | reverse complement strand
GTTTGAACTCTTCATCACCTTCTACAGTATTATCGTCATTCACTGAAACAGTAATATCTGTATGGTCACTTCCTGAAATGGTTGCTGTTCCGCTGACTGCGGTATAATCACTGCCGGCTAATGCAGTATCATCTGAAGTGGCATAATCAACGGTTACAGATGCTGGGGCCTCCACTGTTTTATCTGACTGTATCCTGAATGTTGCAGAACCACTATTTTCAGCTATCGTTACATCACTGATGGAAATATTGGCAACATCATTATCTTGAATAACACCAGCAGCGGTCCTGGCCAAACTGATGCTACCGGAGTCTGTTGGCGATATGCCTTGTAGTGTTACGGTGATTCCTTCATCATTTTCTATAAAACTATCGTCAGTTAAATCTACATTTATGGTGCCTGAGGTAGAGCCTTTCGGAATAGTTAATGTCCCCAAGGTTGTAAAATCTGCGGATTCAGCAGGATCCGTTCCTGAGCCTGAGACCGTGTAGGTAATATCCACATCCCATGCAACCATCCTATTCAGGGACACATCGAAAGAAATAGTATCCCCTTCTGTGGTTGACTTAGGCCCTGGTTCAATTGAGACAACATAACTATCATTATCTGTAATTGTACCTTTACCTTGTGAGTTGCTTATAGATATAGTGCTGTTATCAAAGCTTATAATTGAAGGATTCATTAAGGTGACATAAAAAGTTTCGCTATGTTCCACTAATTCATCACCAATGATATTAATTGAGACACTCTGTGTTGCTCCAGATGTGTTATCGAAGACCAGACTGCCTGAAGCACTATAATAATCCGCACCTGCAACAGCGCTTATATCAGAGGTCTGCCAGTCAACAAACACTGTCGAATTAATATCTGTGATCTCAGGAGTAATTTTGACAGTGAAAGACAAAACATTGGTGCCGGAATCCCCCTCTGTAATCGTTGGCGAATCAATTGATAGAACATAATCAGTGGCATAAGCGGTTCCAACGCCTAGTGTTGATAAGAAAAAACAGAATATACAGAATAAATTGATAGTAAATTTGCTATGAGCAATCATGATTTTCTCCAATAGCGCAAAGAACAAAATAATTTCTAAAAGTATCTTCGTAATGTTCAATTACGTCGTTTGATGGATAATATAAATATATTTATCACCCTTATCTATTGATTTAGAATCTCTTTTTGACTCCAATGGCTATTGCTTTTATTCCATTATTTTGTTTAGATAACCCATAGGCTACATAATCGTATAACCTTGAAGAACCTAGTCCTAATGAATTACCAGAAGTAACACCTAGAAGTACTATTTTTTCTGTAGCATTTACATCATCACTGTTTATTATTCCATCATTGTTTATATCCAGATTATCTAAATCTTGGTTCGAATCTGTTATATCATTATTATTCGCAGTACTAATACTGTTACCATTTTGAGCTAGAAGTATAGACTCATCATCAATATTATATATATATTGTGCTGATTTCATTGCTTCTGCTTCTGCATTATAAAAATTTTGTACTATTAATTTTTCATTACCAGCTATTTGTAACTCAATATTTGTAGTATTAGTAGATGCAATACCAATAACTGTCATAAGTGAAAGGATTAAGAGTACAATAATTAAGGCAAATCCTTTCTCATCGTTGGCAAAAATATTTTTTTTCAAAAACATGATTTCTTTTATTTCAACTTTAATAAAGAACTATTTTGGTAAACTTGGCTTGAATGGATTTTTCACCAGAGCTACTGTTATAATAAACAGTAACTGTACATTCCTTGGTATTATTACCTGAATTCGTTATAACTAATGCTCGCTTATTAATCCCTGCCGGAAGGTTTGTAGTAACATTACTATCGGTCAAAGAACTAAATGGTGTATCATATAAGCGTTCTATCTGATCTGACAGATAGGTAGTTACATTTGAAATACTGTTTGCCGTATGGTTACCTTTGATTGCAGTTAGTTGTAGGGAATATAGCGCTAATATTCCCACAGAGAAGACAAACAGAGCGATCATCATCTCTATCAGAGTTAATCCTCTATCATTATTTAAAATCGTCATTTCCACCTATAATCCCATATTCCTACACTTAACTGTGGTGCTGAGAAATCTTCTATGGTAATTATCATTGAAAGGTCCCCATGTTGCACCAGATGCCGTAGTATATGTCTCGGTATTTGTAAAATTGCGGTCAGAATTTCCTGTACGTGCCAATATAGATATTGATATACTTCTTATATCATTTAGATTTGAAGGTGTTGTTGTACTTGAACCGTCAGCCATGATGTATAAAAATTCAATAGCCTGAATATTTTCCGCGATTGGCTGATAACCGGCTCCTGTATTTCTGCCTAATGGTGCAGCATCGCCTCCATCCACTATTCCATCGCCATCAGAATCGTAGGAAGATGAAAAACCGAAACTGACCGATTCATTACTATCTTCAGTATCCCCATCTACATTAAGGTCCATAGTAATTTCACATACTCCTGCTGTGGCAGTAACAATGCCAGCATTTGCATTTCCTGTAGGATCATATCCGGCCATTCGTAATTCAGGTGTCATAATTGCAAGTACTGAGCGCAAATTTTGTTGAGTTTCCACTACACTATCCTGAACAATATAATTTCTTTGTTGACTTTGAAATGTAGTGTATAGGGAACCGAGCACAATCATTCCTATGAGTAGTGTTATCAATAACTCAATAAGTGTGAAGCCATTATTATATTTCGCAGAATTTATTAATTTCATATTCGAACATCACGTCATTGCAATTTGATATTGCCGGCAATAGATTGTGTAACTGTATAGGTTCTGGACGTGTCCGGATGGCTTAATTTTAGTGTACCTGTTGCGCCCGAGGCCAAGCCTCTCGCGCTAAAACCATTTGGAAAACTACTGGTAGGATCAAGACAAACGTCATCGGAAAGAGTCACATTGACTAGCGTTTTGCCGTTACCGTCAACAAATTTGTAACTCCCACCCTTACAGGGTGAGCCAGTTCCCGGAGTGAAACTAAAGGTAACTGTAGTATTAGATTTTATTGCGGCTATTTTTGCCTTCTGCATGTTTGAATACAAATCTCTTGCTGCTGCCTTAAGCCGCATATTGGGCAACCAATCCAGAAAATTGGGCACCGCAAAAGCAACAAGAATACCTATGACTGAAATTACTATTATCAGTTCAACCAGTGTGAATCCGTTTCTAAATTCTTGGGTGGAAGATTGCGCTCTTTTTTTATTGATTAGTGCCATGTGTTTTGTTTAAAATTCCTTTTGTTATTATCCTCTGTTATTTATCGGCACTAATATTGGTTACAATAAATGTGACGATTTAAAGAAAATGACCTACATTACTTAACCGCAAATATTGTTCCACCACTAGGGTCATGCAAAAAAGCATTTTCTTGCAGTTATTATGCACAAAAAAATCCTAAAAAAACTGGCCTCTAGCCATATTAAATAAAAAAAATTGTCACATGTTAATTTTTTTTATAGGGGCACAACTTCTATGTGACATTCCAGGAAAATTTTTTCTAAAATCGAGGGAAGTTGATCGGAAAAGATCAATGACGTTTACGTTCCAATGTTAATGAAACTTTCGATTGCGCGTTTTGCTGGTAGCTATCTGAATAGTAAGGTTAAGTTAGGCGATTGTCATATTATTAGTGCTCTATCCACCAAAGCGGACTACACTATATAGACTATGTGGAGAGCCCTATGACCAAGGGGATACTGTAAAGATGGCAATTCCAAACCATAAACTTAGTCATCATTAAACCACCTGTAGAGCGCCGGCATCACAAGAAGCGTAAGTATTGTTGACGTTATCAGGCCGCCGGTTACAACTGTTGCAAGGGGCCTCTGGACTTCGCTGCCGGTACCGTGACTGAAAAGAAGCGGGATAAGACCAAGTGCAGTGGTGACCGCAGTCATTATAACAGGTCTCATCCTCTGGCAAGCCCCCTTGATTGATGCCTTGTCCACTGACATCCCTGATTTTACCAGCTGCTTGATATAGGTCAGAAGGACCATACCGTTTTCAAGGGCAATGCCAAAAAGCGCAATAAAACCCACAGACGAGGGAACGGAAAGATTCTGGCCCGTTACATAAAGGGCAATTATGCCGCCAACCAGGGCAAGGGGGATGTTAATAAGGATAAGGAGGGAGTTTTTTACAGAGCCGAAGTTCATGAAGAGAAAGAGCATTATGACTGCCAAAGTGACCGGCACCACCAGGGCAAGACGTCTGTTGGCCTCCTGCTGAAGCTCAAACTGTCCACCCCAGTTCACCATGTATCCAGTTGGCAGATCGACCTTCTGCTCAATGGCTTCCTGACCTTCGGTTACAAATGAGCCAATATCTCGCCCCCTTACATTGCACTGTACTGTGATAAAACGCTGATTGTGTTCCCGGGTGATCTGCCTTGGCCCTATTATCTCTTCAATGGTGGCAAGCTGGTCAAGGGGCACCCTAATATTGCCCGGCCCGGAAACAAGTATGTGCCTTATTGCCTGGGCGCTGTCCCGGGCCTTTTTTATAAAACGAACGTAAATATCAAAACGCCTAACGCCTTCAAATATCTGGCCTGCCGTCTCCCCGCCAACAGCAGTCCTTATTACACTCTGGATATCCTCCACATTGATTCCATAGCGCGCAATGGCGTTCCTGTCTATGCGTATAAGCAGCTGGGGAGTACCTGTAACCTGGTCCTTCTGAACGTCCGACGCCCCCTTTATGCCCCTTATGACATTTTCTATCTCAGAGGCCTTTTTCCTGAGAACATCCATATCAGGTCCAAAAATTTTAATTGCCAGTTCAGCCTTTGTGCCGGTAATAAGCTCGTCCACTGCAGCAGCAATCGGCTGGGTAACATTGAACTGAACTCCTGGGAAAGACTCAAGCTCCTCACTGATAAGGTCATACAGTTCTGCAGGTGTGGAAGCACTGGTCCACTGATCCTGTGGCTTAAGGGCTACGAATGATTCAGCGCTGTTGACTGGGTCAGCATGGGCACCTACCTCTCCCCGTCCCACACGGGATACAATACGGGTTATCTCAGGGAAGCGGTCCATGAGCCGCCTTTCATACCTCAAAACCGTCTTTTTTGCCTCGTCCAGGGAGATTGAAGGTGCCATTGTGGCCCGGATCAAAAGGTCCCCTTCATCGAGACGCGGCACAAACTCAGAGCCAAGCTGCGGAAGCACGATCAACCCTGCGCAAAGCATAAGGACAGCAAGAACAACTGCCAGAACACGATGCCTTACAAACAGGGTAACCGCAGGTGTGTATGGTTTAAGAAGCATGCGCACTATCCACGCTTCGCTGGCAGAATTTGGCGAATCCTTTTTATTTGAGGACCTCCTCATTATCAGATTTGAGGCAACAGGAGCAATAAGGAGGGCATAAATAAGTGATCCTACCATTGCAAGCGCAACGGTCTGGGCAAGAGGCCTGAAGGTCTTTCCTTCAACTCCCTGAAGAGTAAAAAGCGGGAGAAAGACCATGATGATTATGGCAATGGCAAAGGTTATGGGCCGGGCAACCTCGTAGCAGGCTTCGCGGATAAGCTGGAGTCGCCTTTTGTCCCTGGGGGCCTCCCGGAAGATACGGTCTACATTTTCAACCATTACAATTGTGGCATCCACCATCATTCCAATGGCTATTGCAAGCCCTCCAAGAGACATCAGGTTTGCGCTTATGCCAACTATCTTCATAAGAATGAATGCGAAAAAAATTGAGAAGGGGATGGAAAGCGCAACAACAATGCTTGCCCTGAAACCGCCCATGAATATCAGCAGAACACCTGCAACAAGAAGCACGCCGCTTACAAGCGCATTGGTAACAGTCTCAACACATTTTGATACCAGGGTAGCCTGGTCATAGTAGGGGACAACGCGGACACCTTCTGGAAGGACACAGTTTATTTTCTCAAGCCGCTCCTTGACCCTGGAAATTACAGTGGAGGTGTTGGTGCCAATGAGTTTTAAAACCATACCAACCACGACCTCTCCAACTCCGTTCATGGTGGCAAGGCCGCGCCTGATTTCACCTCCTACCGCAATATCTGCCACCTGGTCCAGATATACAGGTGTCCCGTCCTGGACCTTTAACACTATGAGTTCAAGGTCGGCAATCCTTTCGGCAAGTCCAACAGAACGCACAATATACTCTTCTGAGTTCTTTACAATAAACTGGGCACTGGCATTGCCGTTATTCTCTCTTACCCTCTCGACCACTTCACCAATACTGAGGTTATATCTTAAAAGGTCCTCTGGACGGACCCGCACCTGAAACTGTTTTACCTGGCCGCCAAGGGAAAGCACCTCGGTAACACCTGGAACGGTCTGAAGATTGAACTTGATAATCCAGTCCTGAATTTCCCTCATCTCTTCAGGCGAGCGGTCTCCCTTTTCATCCTCAAGCACATAGAAAAGCACCTGGCCAAGACCTGTGGCTATGGGGCCCATTGCAGGCTGTCCGAATCCGGCAGGAATCTGCTCACGGGCCATATCCAGCCGTTCGTCAACAAGTTGCCTGGCAAAGTAGATATTGGTACCGTCTTCAAAATAGACATTGACCACCGAAAGCCCGAAATTTGAAATGGAGCGGACCTCCTTCAGATTAGGAAGTCCGGACATGGCAGCCTCAACCGGATATGTGACGTACTTTTCAACTTCCTCCGGTGCCAGCCCATGGGTTTCGGTAAATACCTGGACAAGACACGGGGTTACGTCGGGAAAAGCATCAACAGGAAGTTTTTTGTAGCTGTACCAGCCGGCGCACATGACAAAAAGCCCAAGTACGCACATTATAAGCTGATTACCAAGGGCAAACCGTATCAATCTTTCCATCACAAGACCTTAGCACGCTTGAGAGATACCCATAAATTAATGGTTATGTCCATCACCAAATGCACCTCTGGAAAGCTGTGCCTTTATGGTGAAGGCGCCCTTGCTAACATAGAGCTGCCCATGGGACAGTCCGGATAAAATCTCTACCTTTTTCCCAAACCTGCGGCCGGTTACAACAGGCACAGGCTCAAACCCCTTGTCAGTCTTCACAAACACAACTGTCCTGTTTTCAAAGGTCTGGATAGCATCACTGCTGACAACCAGCGGGGCAGCACTCTTTCTAACAGCCACCTTTGCTGTTACAAAAAGGCCTGGCCTGAGCTTTCCTTCACTGTTTTTTAATATGACCCTTGCCTTTGCAGTCCTGGTATTTTCATCAACCTGCGGGCTTACCCAGGAAATCTGGCCTTGTACTTCAGGAATGCCGTGACCTGCATTGATTACGACTGTCTGACCTTTGTGGACATATCCCAGATCCTTCTGATAAACGTTCAGGTCAACCCATACGGTAGATAGGTCTGCAATGGTGAAAATATTGGTATCCGAAGCTACACTTTCTCCAAGTGTCAGATGTTTTTCTATGATTGTTCCGCAGATGGGGGCTCGAATCTCAAAACGGGTACCCGAGGCATCATGTGCCCTGGTCATGGTCTTGATATCAGCCTCGGTAAGCCCTATGGCATGAAGCTGCTGCTCAACGGATTTTTTTGAAATGCGTGCCTCTGTAAGTGCCTGCCTGGCATTAAGATACTCCTGCTCACTGGTTATGCGTTTTTTCCACAGCCTTTCCTCACGCCGGAAATTTGCAGCAGCTATTTTTTCTCTCTCAGTGGCAGCAAGATATGATGCCCTTGCCTCTGCAAGTTCACGGCTTTCAATAACAGCCAAAAGGTCGCCCTTTTTTACCTGTTCTCCAGCGGTTTTAAGCACCTCAACTGCAATGCCTGATACACGGGGAACAACGTGGGCAAGCTTGTCTGCATTAAGGACTATTTCACCAGGAAGCTCGATAACTCTTTCAATGATGCCGGGAGACGCAATGTCTACCACTATACCAAACTCCCTAATTTCATCCGGCGAAAGTGAAACCACATCTTCATGGCCATTGTCATCGTGATCCAAGTGGCTGTCCCGGGACTCACCGTCATGGGCATCATGGTCATGATCTTCTGATGACTCATCTTCTGAATGGCTGTGGTCATCATGAGCTGAAATGCTGCCCGAAGCATTTACACTTTTTTCACTGGCAATGGAATTTTGCATACAGGGCTTTGAAAAAAGCAGCATGGCCACAATCATAACGCTAATAAGACAATAAAAAGACAAGATTTTATTCATCATTTCCACCTATGTTGTTTTCTGCTTTGAGGCGTATTAATCCTGTAAGACCTTCTATATCAGTACGTATAAGATGGTAGTCTTCAAGGGCAGCAATGTACTGCCTTTTCACATTAAAAAGTGTGCGCTGTGCGTCCAGAAGCTGCATGAGGTTGAATTTTCCCTCCTTGTAGCCCTGTTCTGTTGCCTGATATGCAGCCTGTGCCTGGGGCATGATATCCCGTTTAAGCACCGAAGCCTGTGAGTATGCTGCACGAAGTCTCTGGAGCCCGGACAGGAGCCTTGATTTCAGGGATATTGTGGCTTCGCGTCTGCTGTATCTTGCACTTTCAAGACGGGCAGACGCCTCCATCACACCACCCTGATTGCGGTCAAAAACAGGTATAGGAACAGTTATTCCAAATACAAAGGCATTATAGTCAGTTTCCTGAAAATTCCTTACTCCGGCACTTAGGGATATATCCGGAATGGCTTTTGCCCTTGCAAGTTCAAGCTCTGCGCTTTTTCGTTCTATTTCGCTGTCCCATTTTGAAATATAGGGGCTGTGGTCAAGCATTTTGACAAGCTCTTCAGGAGACTGCGGCTCTCTGATAACCTCCAGGTCTCCTGCCGCTCGCTTAAAATACACCTGTTTGTCACCCCAGTATGACGAAAGCTCCTCCCTGGATGCATTCAGTTCCCTTTGGGCCTGCAGTGCCTCATTTCTGGCAGCGGCAAGCTCAATCATGGTTCTTGTCTTTTCGACAGGAGATACTTTGCCGGCTGCAACACGTTCATCAATTACAGCAGCAGTCTTTTCCGCAACCTGCACAAGAGCCCGGTCAAGTTCATAAAGCTCCTGGGCGGAAAGCACTCTGATAAATGCCCTGGAGGCAGATGCCATGAGGTCAAGCCTTGCAATTTCATAATCCTTAACAGCCAGGTCTTTTTCACTAAGCGCTATGCGGTGGCGCTTATCCCTCTTGAATCCTGTTTCTATGAGCTGAGACAGGTAAATGGTGGTTTCTGCACTGTCAAAGCCATTCATGTCGCCCTGACCGGCAAAGTTTTCCACTTCAGTTCCAATTTCAGGGTTTGGAAGCAGTCCGGCCTGTATTGCCGCACCGTTTAGCGCTGAAATTTCACTCTCAAGCCTTTTAAGATGAGGATTTCCTGAAAGCACAAACCCCAGGGCCTGTTCAAGAAACAGGTCGTCAACAGTGATGACACTTTCATTCTTGCCCTGGATTTCGCTTTGCCCCAACCCGGCAAATGCCACGCTTTTTATAAAAACAGTTTGGGGCATCAGAGTTATGAAAATCAAAGGAAACAGTAAAATATTGTTATTGATTTGTTTCATTTTTGAATAATACCGTAAAATGGTCTGGTTATTATTTACTTGACTTGTCTATATAAATAAGATAAAATTTATTTGATTTTATTGTACTGCTTAAGGTTTGTCTCTGACCATTTTCCTTTTTTTGAATCTGGCATATACACGGTATTAAGCCCCCTGAGCACCCAAATATCGTACAACAAACCAAAATATTTATAAAATAAAATTGCAAACCATCAACGTAACTGTTCAGCGTATTTTTTTAATGAAGGTTGATAAATGGTCTTGTTTCTCCGTTCCGGTGAACAATTTCTTGTTTTTCTAAGGCTTGCTCCGCCAAAATCGCGAAACTCGCTCGTTCCTCGCTCAGACAGACGCGATTTTTGTGGCTGCGCTTCACCAAGAAAAACTACGAAATTGTTTAAAGTCACTCCAAAACAAGACCATTTACCACACTGAATAGATACCCATCAACAAGAGAGAAATTATGAAAGCAACTAGAAAACTCAAGGTAATTACATCAACTATGGCTGCAGCATTTCTTTTAACCGTCTCTTCATGGGCCCAGGAGCCATACGTCTATCCTCAAAAGGGACAGGATCAGGCAACCATGCAGAATGACAGGGCTGCCTGCCTTCAGTGGGCCCAGTCACAGACCGGATTCAATCCAGCCAATGCCAATTCAGCAGTAGCTGCTGCCCCAAGCAGCGGACATGCAGTACGTGGGGCTGCACGTGGGGCAGCGCTTGGTGCTATCGGAGGCGCCATTGCTGGAGATGCAGGAAAGGGCGCGGCCATCGGTGCAGCCGTTGGCGGAACCGGTGGTCTTTTAAGGCGCAGGCAGGAAAGGGTTGCCAACGAACAGGCTGCAAATGCCCATAATGCCGCTACTCAGCAGGCTGCGGAGTCTTATTACAGGGCCTATGGCGCCTGCATGGCAGGCAGAGGGTATTCTGTAAAGTAACTTTCTTTATCCTAGATTGAGCGTTTCAAAATCTGGAAAATTATTTTTTCAATGAAATTAAAAGGAGTTATGTTGATTATAGCTTTCCAGTTTTGAAACCCTTCGGGATTGCCGTATTTACTGCATCTCCTTTGTCAGAGGAATCCCCATATAGCCGACT
>WGBG01000016.1 GCA_015494395.1 Deltaproteobacteria bacterium | reverse complement strand
TATTTTTTATGGCAGGATTGACAACCATGCTGTTTTTCAGTTACTAATTCTGGAATTTTTGTAACTCGTCTATCTGTCCTATTATTGCCGGTTATATTCGCCTGGAATATTAAACTCTGTCTCAAACTGTCTTTCATGGCGGCAGTTTATCCGGCTGACAAATCTGTATGCATCCCGGCGGGCCAGGACAGCCAGGCCGGACCCTATACCTGAATTTAGATTCAAAACACTTTTTGAAGGAGGAATGAATTTCAATGAAACTAGATCCAACAAAGATGAAAGACTGGGAGATAGCTGAGGCCGCAGAAGAGAACATGAAGACGGTCTATCAGCTTGGTGAAGAGCTCGCCCTTGAGAAGGAAGAGCTGCTTCCCTACGGACACTATGTTGCCAAGATAGACTATGCCAAGGCCCTTGAGCGCCTGAAGGACAAGCCGGACGGCAAGTATATTGATGTTACTGCTATCAGCCCAACTCCCCTGGGCGAGGGGAAGAGCACAAGTGCAGTAGGGCTCATGGAAGGTCTTGGCAAGAGGGGAAAGAATGTTGTTGGCGCACTCAGACAGCCTTCAGGCGGCCCGACATTCAACATCAAGGGCAGTGCCGCAGGCGGTGGACTTGCCCAGGTCATTCCTCTTTCAAAATTTTCACTTGGTCTTACCGGCGACATCAATGCCATTATGAACGCCCACAACCTGGGTATGGTTGCGCTCACTGCACGTATGCAGCATGAGTCCAACTACACCGATGAGCAGCTTGCCCTCCGTAACCTGAAGAGGCTTGATATCCATCCAAAGAGCGTTGAGTTCAAGTGGATTATTGACTTCTGTGCCCAGAGCCTGAGGAACATCACCCTGGGTCTTGGCGGACGCATGGATGGTATGACCATGCAGAGCGGTTTTAATATTGCCGTTTCTTCCGAGATCATGGCAATTCTTGCAATTGCGACTGATCTTAAGGACCTCAGGGAGCGCATTGGTAAAATCGTTGTAGCATATGACAAGACAGGAAAGCCCATTACTACAGAAGACCTCGAGGTTGCAGGTGCAATGACAGCCTGGATGGTTGAGGCAGTAAATCCCAACCTCATGCAGACCATTGAAGGCCAGCCCTGCCTGATCCACGCAGGTCCTTTTGCAAATATTGCAATCGGTCAGTCTTCCGTTATCGCAGACAAGATCGGTCTCAAGCTTGGTGACTACCTCGTTACCGAGAGCGGTTTTGGTGCGGATATCGGATTTGAGAAGTTCTGGAACCTCAAGTGCCGTTTCAGTGGCCTCAAGCCAAACTGCGCAGTTGTTGTTGCTACAATCCGCGCACTCAAATGCCACGGTGGCGCACCTATTCCGCGTCCTGGCCGTCCCATGCCTGAAGAGTATAACCAGGAGAACGTGGGCTGGGTTGAGGCAGGTACCGCAAACCTCCTGCATCACATTGAGACAGTCAAGAAGGCTGGAATCAACCCGGTTGTATGTATTAACGCATTTTATACAGACACCAAGGATGAGATTGCTGCATGCCGCAGGCTCTGCGAGCAGGCTGGTGCCCGTGTTGCTGTTTCCGAGCACTGGGAGAAGGGCGGAGATGGCGCCCTTGAGTTTGCCGATGCGGTGGTTGATGCATGCAATGAGGAAAACGATTTCCGGTTCCTCTATGACCTTGATATGCCGCTTCGTCAGCGCATTGAACTTATCACCAAGGAGGTTTACGGCGGAGACGGTGTTACCTACAGCCCTGAGGCACTTGCCAAGGCAGAGAAGATGGAGAAGGATCCGGAGATCTCCAAGCTGGGTACCTGCATGGTCAAGACACACCTCAGCCTGTCAGACAATCCCAACCTCAAGGGTGTGCCAAAGAACTGGACACTCCATGTACGTGACATCCTTACCTACAAGGGTGCAGGCTTTGTTGTTCCTGTTGCAGGAGCCATCAGCCTCATGCCTGGTACAGGTTCAGATCCTGCTTACCGCCGCATTGATGTTGATACTGATACAGGAAAGGTCAAGGGGCTGTTCTAAGTTCCGGATTTCAGGTTCTTAAGCCTATAAGACTGGCTAACCCGAGTATATCAGTGATCACAGTGCATGTCTGAATAGTGTGCTGTGATCACTGTTTTTTTTTGAGGGATACCTCAAGTGAATGCATGAAAGACAGAACTGCGGTCCCGGCACAAGGCACCGGAACCGCAATTCTGCAGGGAGAGTGGTTAGTTGTTGATTACCTGAAAGTCGTGATATGCCTCCATTCCATGTTCGCCAACATCAAGGCCGGCGAGCTCTTCTTCTTTTGTGACTCTTAGGCCATGTAGCATGTCCACCACCTTGAACAGTATAAATGCTGTGCCAAATGCCCATACGAAAGCCGCACCTATTCCAACAAGCTGAGTCATTATTATTTTCAATGTGACTCCTTCCATGTTGAACAGTCCGGCAGCAAGGGTTCCCCATGCACCGCAGACCCCGTGAACCGATACCGCGCCCACCGGGTCATCTATGTGCATGCGGTCAAGCGTCACAACGGAAAATACCACAAGAATTCCTGCAATTATCCCGATTATTATTGAGCTTCCCGGGCTGACGTTTGCACAGCCTGCGGTGATGCCCACTAGCCCTGCCAGAGCCCCGTTAAGGCTCATACTTATGTCAGGCTTTTTGAACATGATCCAGGAGGTGATCATAGCAAAGATTGCACCTGCTGCCGCAGCAAGGTTGGTGTTTACAAAGATCATTGCAATGGACTTGTCTGCAGTGGTGGTTGAGCCGGGATTGAATCCAAACCAGCCCAGCCAGAGGATAAATACACCGATTGCAGCAAATGGTATGTTGTGGCCTGGGATTGCCCTGACCTCACCGTTGGGACCGTACTTTCCTATGCGCGGCCCAATGACAATTGCCCCTGCCAGTGCGCACCATCCGCCTATTGAGTGGACAACCGTTGAGCCGGCAAAGTCAATGAATCCCATCCCCTCAAGCCATCCGTTTCCGTTAAGCAGGCTTCCCCATGCCCAGCTTCCGAATATTGGGTAAATAAAGGCACAGATAAAGACGCTGTAAATCAGGTAAGCAGTAAACTTTGTGCGCTCTGCCATTGCGCCGGATACGATAGTTGCCGCAGTACCGGCAAACACCACCTGGAACATCCAGAAGGCAAGAATCCAGGGGTCGCTATCCGGGCCCTTCCAGCCGCTAAGAAAAAAATCAGAAGTCCCGAACCAGCCGGTTTTGGTAGCTCCGAACATCAGTCCGAATCCAATGGCATAGAATGCAATGCTCCCAATGGAAAAATCCATGAGGTTTTTCATCATGATGTTGATGGCATTTTTTGCCCTGGTAAAGCCTGCCTCCACCATTGCAAAGCCTGCCTGCATGAAAAATACAAGTGCAGCAGCCACCAGTGTCCATACATAGTTTGCATGTGTCTGTACCAGCTCAATTGCCTGGTGGTTTGTAATAGGTGTTATAGGGTCGTCTGCGGCAATGACTGATGCCGGCAGGACAAGGCATAGAAAAAATAGAAAAAAGCATAATTTTCTTATCCTCATGCTTATGTTCCTCCTCGTAACAGCTGTTGTTAAATGTCTATAGCCCGTAGTGTCGGTACTTTCCCCAGGTTGTTGCCATAGGCACTTTGTGGTGCTATGAAACCCTTACTACAAGTAGTGTGCCATCTGTTGCTCGAAGGTCTTGACTAGTCTTAACATGTTGTTTTTATACAATAATAAATTTGCCGAGCAAGTCAGTGATATTGGTGTTTAATTAGCAAAAATACATTTTTGTAATTTATCGCTATTTTTTTGCGACAAAAAAGTAATTAATGGAGTTAATCTATTAAAATTGGTATGTTGGCGTAGAACCTGGTGTTTTGCTTTTTGAAGAGGTCTTTCAAAAATGTAATATCGTTTCTTTTTTGTTTGGCTGACAAAAGCCTTTCTTGTTTATTTATTGTAATATCAATATGTTGTGGTTTGGCACGAATTTTGTAATAATTAAAAGGCGAACGACGGTACCTCTCCCCAGGACCGTATCGGTGCCTTAACTAAGGAAATGAAAGGCAATTTCTCATCAGTTAAAAATTATTAGTATCTGGATTCCAGATCCTGCTGCAGGGTATTTGCAATCGTCTTACCAGACTCAAAATGCAGGGTCCGTGATGAGCAGATACAAAAACAGTCAAAAAAGGAGCGACAGATAAAATGAGTTTTCTTAACAGTGTCAAAGGTGTTTCGGTTATTACATTGCTTGTTTTGGTTATGGCTGTAGCCAGCCACAGTGTTTCCCTGGCCGAAGGGAAACCTGAAGCGGATATGTCAATGAGCCTTCTTAGCGCTTATATTTGGAGGGGTTATGAGCTCAGCAAGGACAGCATGGTGGTTCAGCCCTCAGCCACTGTGTCGTATAACGGTTTTTCTGCTAATATTTGGGGAAACTGGGATACGGATCTTTATGATGGCAAGCCGGAAAATTTAGAAGGAGCTGATAACTATAACGAAACGGACATAACATTTTCCTATGGTCATGACTTTGGAATGTTCTCTGCTGAGGCAGGGTACATCTATTATGCACTGAGCGGTGCTGATGACAGCCAGGAGTTTTATGTTGCAGGGACATTGAATGTTCTGCTTTCTCCCACTCTTACAATTTACAGGGAGTTTGCCCATTATCCATCAACCTACATCACCCTTGAAGTCTCCCACTCCTTTGAACTTCCCAGAGGTATCTCCCTTGATATGGGACTGAGTGGCAGTTATCTGGCAAGTGATGACAGTGATGCCTATGCAGATCCCGATGATGCAGACGACGAGTACAGCAACCTTCATGATGGCAAATTCTCTGTTGCCATGTCTATCCCTCTTGGTTCATTCATGAACTTTGATGCTGCACAGTACATAACCATTACTCCTGAAATAGACTGGGTATTCCCTCTGAGCGGTGATGCATCCAAGGACATGGCACAGTCCGCCCTGGGCAGCACAAATAATAACAACTTTGTTTATGGCGGAGCCACATTCAGCTTCAGTTTTTAGGAGAGAAGAGATGAAAAAGATAGAAGCCATTATAAAACCGTTCAAATTGGATGAGGTAAAGGAAGCCCTGAATGAGATAGGAATTAAAGGCATGACCCTGACTGAGGTTAAGGGATATGGACGCCAGCGGGGTCACAAGGAAATTTACCGAGGGGCTGAGTATGAGGTTGATTTCGTGCCTAAGATCAAGCTGGGCATAATAGTTGATTCTTCCATGGTGGAAAAGGTGGTTGAGGTTATTCGAAGTGCTGCAAACACAGGGAAGATTGGAGACGGTAAGATCTTTGTCTTGCCAGTTGACGATGTTATTCGTGTAAGGACAGGTGAACATGGTGTAGATGCCATTTGATTTTGATCGTGGCCTGGGACGGAGTTATCGTAGTTGGGAGGTGGCGGTAATTTTGCCTGTTAGCTCGTAAGTGTTGGAGTCCGGGGACTGCTCTCGGGGGCACGCAGAAGTGTTTATGCTTTTGCGTGCTTTTTTTGTACCTGCTCACAGGTTACCGCATTTGTTGTGCTGTCAGGTGATCCCTTTTCATACAGTGTACGGTAAGACTTAAATCCTTTGCGAATTGCAAAAGCATGGTATAAAAGACTTGTGGATATGCTGACCTCCATTTTGGCTTCTGACTTGGTTTTGTTTGACATTAGAAAAATAGTTCACCATATCCTTTTTTAAAATATGTTTTCCACTGGGCTACGCAAATTCCGGATGAATGAACCTAAATCATGAAGCTGCAACGAACATGAACGAAAACATCATATCATTCCATAGGAAAGCACGTTCTTTACTGCTGTTGGTAATCTTGGGGGTGGGGGGCTGCTCTGGCTTTGGACCACGTTCGGTGCCGGTTGATCGTTTCGATTACAACGATGCCATTTCCCGTTCTGCATCCGAACAGATGTTGATGAATCTTGTTCGCCTGCGTTATCTTGATTTCCCGTATTTTCTCGCGGTCAGTTCGGTCATCACTTCCTATACCTATGAGGGGAGTCTGGGACTTGAGGCTACTTTTGGCCTTCATGTATCTTACGATAACGAGGCAAAGGGCGATGCAAATTTACTCTATTCGGAACGGCCGACTATCACCTATACGCCCATAACCGGCCCTGAGTTCATAAGGAGACTGCTTCTACCCATTCCCGTATCCACCATTTTTGCCATGTCCCAGTCAGGCTGGACGGTGGATCTGCTGCTGTTCAGTGGTATCAACCGTATCAATGACATTCTCAATTTATCCTTTGCTGCCATTCCACCGCCTGGCGAGGTGGAATTGTATCGTCAGAGGCAGGAGGACATTGAGAATGCAATGCGCTTCCAACATCTTATTCGTTTGTTACTCGTTCTTGAAGAACACGGCGTTATCGAATTTCTGGGAAAACATGCAGGTAAGGCCGAGTTTCCTACCATGATTATCAAGCAAAATATTTCAGGTAGCGACCAAGCTTTGGTGGACGAATTCCGCTCTATGCTCAACCTCAAGCCTGAATATTATACGTTTCGGATCATCCCGAGGGTGGCTGGGCGCAAGGAGGACGAGATAACTATTCAGACCCGATCCCTGCTTGCCATTATGGCTTTTGTCTCCAAGGGTATAGACGTACCTGAAGAGCACAGGAAACAGGGGTGGGTCCTGGGCGGTCCCGTGCTGGACCCAAGCGGAAAACGTATCATCCCCTTTCGCGTATGTTCATCCGTTAAACGGCCTGATGATGTGTATCTTTCGGTGAAATACCGTGGCTACTGGTTCTACATCGATGCGGCAGATCTGAAAAGCAAACGTTTCTTCAACTATCTGTTGGCACTGTTTCAACTACAATCCCCCATAACCGACTCTGAGAAACCGCTTGTCACCTTGCCTACGGGATGAGCCGGTGTCGGAGCTTTGGCCATCATTATGGGTGCATGCCACCCATTTCCAAGGCATTGATGGTCCTGTCACTAATATGCATGCATATAAACATCTACTTGAAAAGTACGCCCATGGTTAAGGAGGGGAGAAAATTCTCATTACAGGGGATAAATTCCCCTTCTAATGTTTGGTGTTACTGATGTATTTTTGGTGTTACGATTTGTTTTGAGAAATCTTCTTGTAAAACAGTCGCTTAAGGCATTGTTGTCGGTGTCGCCATTGTAGTGGTCTCCCAGGCACTTTTTTTGCAAGCAAGCATGTGTCTGCATAAAAATGAATTGCAATTCAGACCCGTGTTTAATGTCACAAGATCGTTCCATCCAGGTTCGAATTATATTTGCAAATAAATTCTATTTTACGGAGGAGATATGTCAGCTAAGATTATCAGCGGAACCGAAATAGCAAAGCAGATAAGGGAAGAACTCAAGGCAGAAGTGGCCGAGATGAAGGAGAAACATGGCGTTACTCCGGGCCTTGTTACCATTCTCGTTGGAGAGAATCCTGCCTCAATTTCCTACGTTACCGCAAAGCAGCGCACAGCCCATGATCTGGGTTTTCATTCCATTCAGGATACTCAGCCTGAGGACATCAGCGAGGATACTCTGCTTGGACTTATAGAGAAATATAATCAGGATGACTCAATCCACGGCATTTTGGTGCAACTCCCCCTGCCCAAACATATAGACGAGGCAAAGGTGCTGTATGCAATATCACCTGACAAGGACGTTGATGGGTTCCATCCGGTTAATGTTGGAAAAATGGTGATTGGGGAGCAGTGCTTCCTTCCCTGTACACCCCACGGTATCCTTGAAATGCTCATACGTTCAGGGGCTGAAACAAGCGGTGCAGAGGCAGTTGTTGTAGGTAGAAGTAACATCGTCGGAAAGCCCATTGCAAACCTTCTCCTCCAGAAGCGTGAGGGTGGAAATGCCACTGTGACCCTGTGTCATACCAGGACCAAAGACATGGCATTCCACACCAAGAGGGCAGATATCCTGATTGTTGCAGCCGGACGCCCAAAGGTAATCACAGCAGATATGGTCAAAGAGGGAGCGGTGGTAATAGACGTTGGTGTTAACCGCATCGGCAAGACCCCTGAGGGCAAGGCAATACTCTGCGGTGATGTTGACTTTGACGCCATCAAGGAAAAGGCTTCGGCAATCACACCGGTACCAGGCGGTGTTGGTCCCATGACCATTACAATGCTTATGAAAAATACTGTACAGGCTGCCAAGCAGTTTGCAGGCATTGCCTGATACCTAGATTGAGCGTTTCAAAATCTGGAAAATTGTTTTTTCAACGAAATTAAAAGGAGTTATGTCGATTATAGTTTTCCAGTTTTGAAACCCTTCGGGATTGCCGTATTTACTGCATCTCCTTTGTCAGAGGAATCTCCATTTAGCCGATTATTATGGGAATTCCTCTTTCGCAGATCTGCAGCAAATCTGACAATCGCTCAATCTAGGTGATAGCAAGTCTCATTATTTTGGGAACATGGGCTGATGACGTCAGCCTACAAAATTTTACTTTAATTATTTGTAATTAAAAGAATAACACATTCAAGGCCGCGCTCTTATGTCCAGCGCAGGCCAGGGAGAAACACGAATGGATACACGTAAACGCTTTAAGAAGGGAAACGGCGGTTGCCCCAGCATCCAGTGTGAGGCCAACAGGGACGTCCTTTGCCAGTCTTGTGCAGAAGGCGTTATTACTGCAGCCCACAGGGTTGAACAAAGGGGAGTTGAGCCGTGCCTTTTCGGTAAGGGTGGAACCTGCTGCCGCAACTGTAATATGGGGCCGTGTCAGATAATTGAGGGGGTTGACTCAATGATAGGTGTGTGCGGCGCTGATGCATCTACCGTTGCTGCAAGGAACTTTGCAAGGATTGTAGCAGGTGGCGCTGCTGCTCACATGGATCATGGCCGTGGCGTTGCCATGGCATTTCTTGAAACCGCAAGGGGTGAAACCCCTTACGAAATCAAGGACGAGGTCAAGCTACAGGCAACTGCCCGCAGGATCGGAATAGACCCTGAAGGCAAGGACAAGACCGATCTTGCCATCGAGGTCGGTGAAAAGATGCTTGCTGAATTCGGGCAGCAGACCGGTATGCTTGAGTTTATGAAACGTGCACCTGCACCCCGCCAGGAGATCTGGAAGGAGCTTGATATTCTGCCCCGCGGTGTTGATCGTGAGGTTGTTGAGCTGATGCACCGTACCCACATGGGCGTTGACCAGGATTATAAAAATATCCTGCAGCATGCAGCCCGTACAGCACTTGCTGATGGCTGGGGTGCATCCATGATTGCCACAGAGCTTTCCGATATCATGTTCGGAACCCCTGTGCCTGTGCGCACCAAGGTAAATATCGGTGTCCTCAAGGAAGACGAGGTCAATATTACAGTGCACGGACATGAGCCGGTGCTTGCAGAGGCACTTGCCATGGCTGCCAACGATCCTGAGATCGTAGCCGAGTGCAGGAAGGTTGGTGCCAAGGGAGTAAACCTTGCCGGTGTCTGCTGTACAGGTAACGAGATCCTCATGAGGCGCGGCCTTCCCATTGCAGGAAGCTTTGTTCAGCAGGAGGTTGTGCTTGCAACCGGTGCTGTAGAGGCAATGGTTGTTGACGTTCAGTGTATCATGCAGGGCGTCTCACCAGTTGCATCAAAGTACCACACAGAGCTCTTCACAACCTCTGAAAAGGCAAAGATAGCAGGGGCAGAGCACATACCATTCAATGAGCACAAGGCACTGGATGTTGCAAAGACCATTATTAAACGTGCCATTGCCAAATATCCTGAGAGAGGAAAGCATTACATACCTGTTCACCAGATGGATGTTGTTGCAGGTTTCAGTCATGAGACCATCAACTACATCCTTGGCGGACGTTTCCGTGCCTCCTACAAGCCTCTTAACGACAACATCATAAATGGCCGCATCAAGGGTGTGGCAGCTATAGTTGGCTGTGACAACTACAAGGTTATGGACGAAGTCCATGTAGAACTTGCCAAGGAGCTCATTGCAAATGATGTGCTTGTCCTGGTGACAGGATGTGCGGCAACAGGCATTGGACGTGCAGGCATGCTCTCCCCTGAGGCCATGAACATGTGCGGCGACGGCCTTAAGGAAGTCCTTGAGGCAGTGGGTTGCCCGCCGGTGCTGCATTGCGGTTCCTGTGTTGACAACAGCCGTCTGCTGATCGCAGCCACAGAGATGGTAAGGACAGGCGGACTGGGTGATGATATCCCAAGCCTGCCTCTTATCGGCTGTGCTCCCCAGTGGATGAGTGAAAAGGCCGTGTCCATTGGACAGTACTTTGTCTCAAGCGGCGCTGCAGTAAT
>WGBG01000015.1 GCA_015494395.1 Deltaproteobacteria bacterium | reverse complement strand
TCTCTAACGACATAATGATAGTTTTACCGAAAAAAAGATAGCCATTTGGTCTTAACTTTAAACATACAAGGACGCTAAGGACGCAAAGGGGTTTAACCATTCCCTGTCGGGGTTGACCGACAGGGAAGGAATAACCTGCTTGGCGTTGTTCTTGGCGTTCTTGGCGTCCTTGAGCGAAGCGGGCGGTTCGTAAAATTCAAGAGGCAGCAACTCGCTCAACAAGCTCCTTCACAATTCTTTCACCTGCCTTGCCATCCCAGTACGGGGGTATTGCCCCCTTTTTACCCTGGCCTGAAAGTATTTTCCCGGCTGTAGACAAAATGGTGGCAGGATCCGTTCCGGTCAGATAATTAGTGCCAAGAGTCACAGTCACTGGCCTTTCAGTATTCTCTCTCATGGTAATACAGGGAACTTGCAGGGCTGTGGTCTCCTCCTGAATGCCCCCGGAATCAGTAAGTACCAATGTTGCAGAGGCAAGAAGATTCAAAAAATCAAGATATGGCAGTGGGTCAAGGAGGAGAATATTTGAATTTTGTTCAAGGACCGGCAGCAGTTCAAAACGCTCAAGGGCATTCCGGGTTCTTGGATGAACCGGGAAGACCAGAGGAACGGATTTTGAAATTTCAATAAGGCAATCTATTAATGGTTTCAATGCCTCACGGGTATCCACGTTACTGGGACGATGCATGGTGACCAGCGCATACGATGATGGAATTTTAAACCGCCTGCGAACATCACTCTTTTTAGCCATGGACAGGTGGCGTAGCAACGTGTCAATCATGACATTTCCAACCATGACCATCTTTTCCGTGGCAACTCCTTCAGATGTCAGGTTTTTAACAGCATCTTCTTCCGTGAGGAACAATATGTCACTCAGGGCATCTGTAAGTATCCTGTTGATCTCTTCGGGCATATCTTTGTCAAAGGACCTGAGTCCTGCCTCCACGTGTACAATGACAGGGCGTATCCTGCCACTCTCTGTTCCGGAGTCAGGATAAATAATCTTGGAGGCTACCAGGGTACATGCAACCGTTGAATTGACGTCCCCCACTACGATGAGTGCGTCCGGCTGCTCATTAAGCAAAACCGGCTCAAAACGTTTCATAATCTCCGCTGTCTGCTGGGCATGGGAGCCGGAGCCCACTTCAAGGTTAATATCCGGCTCTGGAATACCAAGTTCCTGAAAAAAACACTGTGACAGTTTTTCATCATAATGCTGCCCTGTGTGAACAAGGATATGTTCTATATAGGGATCAGCGCCGGAATTATTATGTGACTTCACGGCCTCTGATATTGAGGCGACCTTCATGAAGTTGGGCCGTGCCCCTGCTATGGTCATTATTTTCAAATTATTCATTGGGTATTATGAGCTTATTTTGTGTGTTTGATAACAAAAAGCTGAACCGCAAAGGACGCTAAGGACGCAAAGGAGTTTAGCCATTCCCGGTCGGGGTTGACCGACTGGAAAGGAATAACTGCCTTAGCGTTGTTCTTGGCGTTCTTGGCGTCCTTGAGCGAAGCGGGCGGTTCAATTCAAATTGAGAAACGCATTACACGTCTGAAAAGTGCAATCAGAAAACATGCTGAGAAAAGAATCCAGTTTATTCAGATTATCTTCTATGCCAACATAATGCCTGAAACGATAATCCGGCCTGAGCCCCCTTGCCCTGGGTTGCCCGGGATCAAACTCCCAGGGATGACAGTAAAACAGGTAGTATTGCTGTTGTTTAAGTATTTTTTTTACGCCTCTGCAGAATAACCACAAGGGATACAGCCGGAAAAAGCCTCCTCCCCCCCATGGAACGACCTTACCGGCAATCTCCAGGTTGCTTACCGGTATCTCGTAGATGCCGTTTGCAGACTGGAGAAGCCTGCCTGGTGTCTCTGACCATGCGCCTTCAAGTCTTCCATAACGGCTGTTCATGCCGAAGCTGTTATAACTTGAATCGTATTGATGGCCTGTCTCTGCAAGGAGATCAATTAACTCTGATGTTACAGAAAAACTGGGGGCTCTGTAGCCTGCAACCGTCTGCCCGGTTATCCCTTCAAGCAGATCCTTGCTTTTTTGAAGGTCATCCCGAAGGTCATCTCTGATAAGACCGGTACATAATCGGTGGCCGTGGCCATGTGATGCTATCTCATGCCCACGAGAAGCTATCTGCTGGACTATTTCAGGATACCGTTCAGCAATCCAGCCAAGGACAAAAAATGTGCATTTAATATTGTGACTATCAAACAGCTCCAATAAAGCCCTGGTTGAGGCATAAACCCTTGATTCACATGTCTCCCAGCATGAATGAGGAAAATGCCCTCGCAGATTTTCAACCTGAAACCAGTCCTCCAGATCCACGGTTACGAGGATTACTCTTTCAGTCATGCAAGGTACCGGTTGACCTCTGCCAGCAATAACTAATACCCATGCCGCATAATAAC
>WGBG01000014.1 GCA_015494395.1 Deltaproteobacteria bacterium | reverse complement strand
CCTGTCAATTAATCTCTTCCTTCTTGACCATCTTTGCAGGCACAGGAATTTTGGTGAACTGGACTCCCTCCTCCTGGAGCATCTTCTCTTCCTCGTCAGTGGTGACACCCCTTATGCTTCTTGCCTCAGCCGCCCCATAATGAATTTTGAGTGCCTCACTGGCAAACCTGGTGCCCACATCCTCTGAATTTTCAAGCACGGTATTGTAAATCTTCTCCATTGCCTTCAAAAAACCTTCCTGCACCTCTGCACCGTCGCCTGCACCTGCTGCAGGCACCGTAGCGGATGTTGAGGAGGATTTTTTTATGGCCACCGGCGAGAGAATCTTTTCAACTTCTGTGCTGCCGCAAACCGGGCAGGATATAAGACCCTTTTCCCTCTGGTCTTCGTATGCCTCCCTGTCCTTGAACCATGCTTCAAATATATGGTGCTCTCCGCACCTTAGATCAAATGCAATCATCTGCTTGATTTACCGTGAAAATAGCTTAAAGCCCAAGGCTCAAAGCAAGAGAAGTCATGTCTGCTTTCAGCTTCCGGCTTTGGGCCAACTTTCATGTCATGGGGTGACGTCCCCCATGTCATGAAAGTTTATCAGGGGAGTCAGTTAATAAATTTTTCATGCAGAAACTGGCACTCCTTTGGAGTAAGGTCAAATCTTATCTCTGCCTCCTCAATAATGGATTTTCTGTCCCTTTCAGGGTGTTCCTGTACCATGCCGGATATCCACTGTACTGCCTTTCTGATTCTGTCCCCTTCTGGCATTATCTGTTCTGTACTCATAATTATATCCTCATGAAGTCCCTACATGTTTAGACTTTAATTCACCCCTGCTGCCTGTTCTTTTTGCCCTTGTCTTCTCTGCCCTTCCTGGCTTTGCCATTTGTCCTGCCATTTGCCTGGGGCAGTGCATAAAGCTTGAAATCTTCAACTCCAAGCACAGGGTTTGCCTCTATTTCAAGAATGGTCTGGAAATCTGTCTCTATGGTGTGGAGCGAGTAGCGTTTCTTGTTCAGAAGGTAGCTTGCCACCGGGGGAGGCACCTCCATCCTGACTGTCTGCCCAGGCTTGGGTTTTTTCTTTGCCAGGAACGATGTGATCTTTCTCATATGGGAGAGGGATACTGCTTCAACAGATTTTACAAGGCCCCTGCCATTACAGCATGGACACTTTATGTAACTGCCTGTCTGAACCGGTGCTCTGATCTTCTGACGAACCAGGGCAAGAAGCCCGAAACGTGAGATCCTTGTTACCTCTGTCCTTGCCCGGTCCTTTTTAAGGCACTCCCGCATGCGGCGTTCAACCTGAGTACGGTTCTGGCGGCTTCGCATGTCAATGAAATCAATAACAATTATGCCGCCAAGGTCCCTGAGTCTGAGCTGCCTTGCAATTTCTTCTGCTGCCTCAAGGTTGTTCTTAAGGGCAGTGTCTTCAATGTCCTTCTCATTGACATTGCGCCCTGAGTTTACGTCAATGGAGATCATTGCCTCTGTGGGTTCAATAACAATATGCCCTCCTGAGGGCAGGTGCACCATTGATGTATAAACCTGTTCAATCTGCTCCTCAAGGCCGTAGGCAGTGAATATGGGCTGGTCCTTTTTGTAGAGTTTGACTGTTGCAACCTGGCGGGGTGCAATGATCCTGAGAAACGCCTTTATGTTATTAAAGACCGCCTCATTATCCACCACTATTTCAGAGATGTCAGTGGTAAGCTGATCCCTCAGGAAGCGGGTTACAACATCTGCATCTTCATAAATAACACCAGGCGTCTTGGTGGACTGCACCTTCCCCTTGAGATTATTCCACAGGCGTACAAGGTAGCGCAGGTCCTTGAGGATATCCCGCTTGGGGATACCGGCGCTTACTGTCCTTGCAATAAGCCCTACACCCTCAGGCACCTTGCACGATTTAAGTATTTCCTTGAGACGTTTCCGCTCCTGCTCATCTTCTATCTTCCTGGACACGCCAACATGGGTGTTTCCTGGCATGAGCACAAGATACCTTCCTGGAATGGAGAGGTAAGTGGTGGCAAATGGCCCCTTCATGGAGGTCTCTTCCTTGACTATCTGAACAAGCAGGGGCTGGCCCTTTTCAAGGAGCTGAGGTGCCTGCTTTTTGTTCTCAGGGTTTCCTGTGTAGTCAGGGTGTATTTCTGTAAAGGGGAGGTATGCGTTTTTCTTTCTGCCTATATCAACAAATACTGCCTCAAGGCTCTTTTCTATGTTCTGGATCTTGCCCAGATAGATGTTGCCCCGCGTCTGTTCGTGGGCCTGTGTAGCGATGTCAAATGCCTCTAACTTCCCCTTGTCTATCAGGGCAATGCGGCACTCCTCCGGCGCTTCACTGTTTATGATTATCTTGCAGTCACCGGTTTTTTTCTTCTTGTTCTTCTGTCCGGTCTGTTTCTTTTTTGAAGTCATTAATCCTTCCGTCTGTTCTTTTTCCTCTGGGCCGCACGTTCCAACGCCTCTTTGTACCGGCGTTTTTCTTCAGGAGTCTCAGGAATTACAGGGGGAATGGGCGCTGGCCGTCCCCTGTGATCAAGGGCTACAAATGTCAGGTAGGCTGAGCCGGTGTGACGGACTTCACCTGTAAGCGTGTCCTCTGATTCAACCTTTACACCCACCTCCATTGATGTCCTGCCTGTCATGTTAAGGCTTGCCCTGATAAAGAGAAGGTCTCCAAGGTAAACAGGGTGGTGAAAGTCCATGCGGTCCATGGATACTGTAACCACGTTTCTGCGGCTGTGCCTGCTTGCAACAACAAATGCGGCATTATCCACCAGCTTCATTATTGTGCCGCCATGCACGTTTCCTGCGGGGTTTGTGTCCTCAGGCATCATTACCTGGGCAAGGCTTACCTTGGATGCTGCTACTGTTTTTCCTTCTGATTTGGTGTTCTGTTTCATTTTTTATTACCGGCATATGGCCTGTAATACGTGCGTTCCTGGAAAATTTCTTTGGTTATCAGAGAGTTTCTGAGCATCTTGTCAAGTACAGTGCTGGTTATTTCCGGGTCAATGCTGAGGATCTCTGAAATATCATAGGCTGTCATGGGCCTGCGTTTAAGTGTCTCCAGAATCTCCACCTCCACCACTGGCAGGAAGCCTTCTTTCAGCCTGCTGTGAAAATCTACCACTACCTCGGCACGGCTGCCAAGAAATCTTCTTATCTCCTCCATGCGGTCACTTGAAACAGGTTTTGCCCAGGGCTCTGCCGGGGGCCTTGCAACACTGTTCAGCTGTACCCTGCACGGTTTTATCTGATCAATTGCCTTCTTCAGGGCCTTGATGTCCTCGTCGCTGTCATTTAGGCCCTTTACCAGAAGTACCTCAAGCCACATCTCACCGTCAAACTGGCGGGACAGGTCGGTCATGCCCTGGACTATTGATTCTATGTCAACACAGGCTGCAGGTCGGTTGACCTTGCGGAAGGAGCGCGGCAGGACCGCATCAAGTGAGGGGAGTATTATGTCTGCCTTGCACAGGTCGTGTCTTACAACCGGATCTCCTACAAGGGTTCCGTTTGTAAGCACCACAACCGGTTTTCCTGAAAGGGCCTTGGCAAATTCTATCAGCTCGCCCAGGCGTGAGTGGAGACAGGGTTCGCCTGACGCCGTGAAGGTGAGCACATCAAAGGGGTGGCGGCCTGAACGAAAAACAGTTTCTATGTCCTGTTTTATCTCCTGTACCGGTATATATTCTGCCCTGTCACAGGTAAATTTTTCTGTTATCCCCAGCTCGCAGTAAACGCAGTTCAGGTTGCACGTCTTCATGGGGAGTATATCAACCCCAAGTGAGCGTCCAAGGCGTCTTGATGGAACCGGACCGAAGCAGTATTTCATAATAATGCTAATTTAGCCTTGATACTTTTAGTGTCAAGGATAGACTGGTGATCAATTTATATGTTGCAAGCGTAGTCCCAATATCATAAATTTGCCCGTGAATCCAGTTTGACCAACCATTCACGTGTTTCCAATAATAATAAAATATTCATGACATAAGGAGCATATCCATGCCTCAGGAGGCATCCAACAAGACAGATATTCCAAAGGCCTATGATTTCAAGGACGTTGAGCCCCGCTGGTACAGGGAGTGGAATGAGAAGGGGCTTTTCCGGGCTGAAATAATTGAAGGCAGGCCCAAGTTCTCCATGGTAATTCCGCCGCCAAATGTCACAGGCGTGCTTCATATTGGCCATGCCTTGAACAATACACTTCAGGATATACTTGTGCGCTACAAACGCATGGACGGTTATGACACCCTCTGGGTGCCTGGAACTGATCATGCCGGGATTGCAACCCAGAATGTTGTGGAACGTCAGCTCGCTTCCGAAGGGCTTACCCGTGATGATGTTGGCCGTGAAAAGTTCATTGAGCGGGTGTGGGAGTGGAAAAAAAAGAGCGGAGGGACAATAATAGAGCAGCTCAAACGCCTGGGGTGTTCCTGCGACTGGAGCCGTGAACGCTTCACCATGGATGAGGGGCTTTCCCGTGCAGTCAGAGAGGTCTTTGTAAGGCTCTATGAAGAGGGGCTTATCTACCAGGATGACTACATAATTAACTGGTGTCCACGCTGTCATACTGCACTTGCAGACATCGAGGTTGAGCATGAGATGGCCCAGGGCAGCATCTGGTACATGCGCTATCCTGTTGCTGATGAGCCTGAAAGGTTTGTGACAGTTGCAACAACCCGTCCTGAGACCATGCTTGGCGATACGGCTGTTGCAGTAAATCCCTATGATGAACGCTACGCTGACATAATCGGAAAGGAATTGATCCTGCCCCTGGTTAACAGGAAAATACCGGTAATTGCAGACAGTCATGTTGACCCTGAGTTTGGAACAGGTGCAGTCAAGGTGACCCCTGCCCATGATTTTAATGACTTTGAGATTGCCCAGCGGCATGATCTCCCTTCAGTAAACATTTTTGATAAAAATGCCATTGTGACGGCAGAAGGCGGCCCCTACCAGGGCCTTGACCGTTTTGAGGCAAGAAAGCGTGTCCTTGCAGATCTTGACGCCCGGGGATTGCTGGAGAAGGAAGAGGATCACAGCCTTGCTGCAGGTGAATGTTACCGCTGCAAGACAGTGGTTGAGCCCAGGCTTTCAAAGCAGTGGTTTGTAAAAATAAAACCCCTTGCAGAGCCTGCTCTCAAGGCAGTAATGGAAAAGCGTACAGAGATTGTGCCTGAGTCATGGGTGCGCACCTATGATGAGTGGATGACCAATATCAGGGACTGGTGCATATCCCGCCAGATATGGTGGGGGCACAGGATTCCAGCCTGGACCTGCGAGAAGTGCGGCGAGCTTATCGTTGCCCGTAACACCCCTGAAAAATGTCCAAAGTGCGGATCTTCCGCGCTTGTTCAGGAAAGCGATGTGCTTGATACATGGTTCAGCTCTGCCCTGTGGCCATTTTCAACCCTGGGGTGGCCGGATGAAACCCCTGAGCTTGAGGCCTTTTATCCCACCTCGGTTCTGATCACAAGTTTTGACATACTGTTCTTCTGGGTTGCACGAATGATGATGATGGGGCTTCACTTCAGGGAGGACGTACCCTTCAGGTATGTATATCTCCACGCCCTTGTGCGGGATGCCCAGGGCAAGAAGATGAGCAAGTCCACGGGCAATGTTATTGACCCCCTTACCATAATGGAAAAGTACGGGACAGATGCAGTGCGTTTTACCCTTGCGGCATTTGCAGCCCAGGGGCGTGACATAAAGCTTGCCGAGGAGCGCATACAGGGTTACCGCTACTTTGTAAACAAGATCTGGAATGCGGCACGTCTTGTGCTGATGCATGTTGAAAATAGCCGGCCTGATGACCTTGTCCTTGAAAGTCCGGAGGGCTGCGGAAAGGTGGAGAAGTGGATTCTTTCAAGGCTTAATTCCGTAACCGCAACGGTCAGGAATGCTCTTGAGACCTTTAACTTTGACGTGGCTGCAAAGGAGCTTTACCAGTTCTTCTGGCATGAATTCTGTGACTGGTACCTTGAGCTTTCAAAACCGGCGCTTTCCGGAAACGGCACTGACCATGAAGTGCGAAGTGCAAGGGCAGTGGCATTGCATGTGCTTGACACATCCCTTCGCCTGCTCCATCCCTTCATGCCCTTTGTTACAGAGGAGCTTTGGCATCACCTTCCTGAAACAGGAGGTGACAGGGGATATGTAATGACTGCTCCATTTCCCAGGGAGGATTCCAGGTGGTCTTCTCCAGGGGCAGAGCAGGAGATAGAGCGGGTCATGGAAGTTATAAGCGGTATACGAAACGTGCGTGCCGAGCTTGGAATACATCCAGGTGCAAGGCTTGACGTTATTGCAATTCCCCATTCCAGTGAGGTGTCTCACATACTCGAGACATATCTTGCCGAGATATCAAACCTTGCCAGGGTGGGCTCTGTCACAACTGCCCCTGGGGATTCAAAACGTCCCGGGGGGGCTGCATCCCTGATCTTTGAAGACCTGGAGCTTTTTATTCCTCTGAAGGGCATTGTGGATATCAAGGAAGAGCTGGCCAAGCTTAAAAGGGACGAGGCCAAGGTGATGAAGGAGCTTAAGAAATCAGAGGCCAAGCTTGGAAATTCCAATTTCACTGAAAAGGCGCCGGCGGAGGTTGTTGAAAAGGAACGCAAAAAACTTGAAAAGGCCCAGGCAAAACTTGAAAAGATCATGAAGCACAGAAAGACCCTTGAGGCTGTTGAGGCGTAACCTGTGGCTGGTATGCTTTCACAACCCGCTATAACACCTCCTCCCCCCTTTCTTTACCGGGATATTATTTCCAGGGCAATCAGGGAAGATCTGAATCACGGCGATATCACCACTTCATGCATCATACCTGCGGGGCAAAGGGCCACGGCAGTAATTGTGGCAAAGGAGCCCTGTGTTGTTGCAGGTGTTTTTGTTGCTAAAGAGTGCTTTTTATCACTTGACAGCAAGGCAGAGTTTTTAACCGAGGCTCGCGAGGGAAGCCGGGTTGAGGCAGGCGGGCTTCTTCTTGAATGCCGTGGTGACTGCGCCTGCCTTTTGGCGGGCGAGCGGGTAGCCCTTAATTTTTTGCAGCGGATGTGTGGCACTGCAACCCTGGCCTCACGCTTTGCCCAGGCAGTCTCCGGTACCGGCTGCCGTGTTGTTGATACCAGAAAGACCACTCCAGGGCTTCGTATCCTTGAAAAGTATGCGGTGCGCACAGGGGGCTGTTTCAACCACCGTTTTGACCTTTCTGACGGAATCCTTATCAAAGATAATCACATAGCCGCATGTGGCGGCTCAGTCAAAGAGGCTGTATCCCGTGCAAGGGTAAATGCGCCTCACGGGCTCAGGATAGAGGTTGAGGTAAGTTCCCTGCCTGAGCTTGAAGATGCGCTTGATGCAGGGGCCGAGGCTGTGTTGCTGGACAATATGGACTGTACAGAGCTTGAGGAGGCAGTCAGGTATGCCAGAGACAGGAAGCCTGGCATTATCCTTGAGGCATCCGGCGGGGTAACACTTGAAAATGTTCGGGATATTGCGAAAACTGGTGTGGATATTGTTTCAACCGGCTCCCTTACTCATTCTGCACGGGCAGTTGATCTCAGTATGAGAATCAATTCCTGAAAGCATTCTTTCATCCGAAAGAGTTCAAAGCTGAAAGCTTAAGGCTCAAGGTAACGAAACGCTGGTTCCCAAACTCCAGTTTGGGAACCATAAATCAACAGTTCCTGCTTTCACACCTCTCTGTGTATACATTCCGCAAGAACGCATTTCCCTCTCCATATCTTTTATATCGGTGGCTGTTTATGCAGTCCATGTTTACGTGAAACTTCATGTTGCATATCCAAACTCCCTCCTTTTATAACATTTTATTTATACATCTGAATTTGTTTTAATAGAAAATATAAATAAATAAAATTAGCACTTGAGGGCACTATAGCCAATGCTTAATTTTTTATAGAGCGTTATGGTTAAAGTTTGGTGAAAGTAGATGTCT
>WGBG01000013.1 GCA_015494395.1 Deltaproteobacteria bacterium | reverse complement strand
TGCATTTGCCAGGGATGCTGAAAATAACAGAACCATCATGGTAACAGACGTGGTGAACGCATTGTTGTTCATCTGGAATATTTCTCCTTTGGGAAAAGGCACAAGCAGGCGACACCCCTTGTGACAGCAGGCAGGCCGACAATGAAAGCATGGAAACAGGTGACAATATGTTCTAGTTAGCAACAACCATGCCAAGAAAAATAGAGAAAAACGCCATCCTGAATCTACTATTTAATATTGCTATACGCCTTCTGCTATTTTCTTGAAAAGTTTTTCCAAAAAATGACATATAAACGGAAAAACTTTACCATCAGCTTATTCTAAAAGGTACTATGTACTAATGATACCTGGATTGAGCCATTGTCGAATTTGTTGCAGATCAGCGAAAGAGGGAATTTCCATAATAGTCAGCTATATGGAAATTCCTCTGGCAAAGGAGAGGCAGTGAATACGGCAATCCGGAAGGGTTTCAAGAATTAAACAGTATGATAGATGTAACTCCTTGTAATATTAAAAAAAACAATTTTTTCGAACTTTTGAAACGCTCAACTCAGGTGATAAACAGTGACAAACAATTCACCTCAAACCACATACACCTCCGGTCCTGCCTTCCCGGTTCAGTGGGATGCGAATTGTAAAGACCGATCCCTTTCCCGGCTCGCTTTCAACCTCAACACTCCCGCCATGCACCCTGGCTATGTGTTTGACTATGGCAAGACCGAGTCCGGTTCCGCCAAGTTTGCGGCTCCTTGCCTTGTCGCTTCTGTAAAAACGCTCAAATATTCGGGGCAGGTGTTCAGGGGCAATTCCGCAACCGAAATCTCGTACGCTTATCACCAACTCTTCCTGCTGTTCACTATCACGCCCGGTATTTTCGCCTGCCCGCCCAGCCCTGCACTCACAGCTTATCTGAACGCTGCTTCCAGGCTCGCTGTATTTTATAGCATTGATTGCAAGATTGCTGATTGCCTGCACCAGCAGCGCAGGATTGGCCAACAGTGAAAGGTCACGGTCAAAGGTAAAATAGAGGGTTATCTCCTTGTCACCTGCCCGTAATTCACAGATATCCCGCACGGATTCAATGATTTCCGTCAAGGCAACACTTTCAAGCTTGATATTGCCGGTCCGTGCATCCTGTTCAATGCGTGACAGGGAAAGGAGGTCCTCGATTATAGCCTGGAGTCTCCCTGACTGTCGTACGATGATTTCAAGGAAGCGCCGTGCTTCCTCGCGGTTATCAAGCTCGCCTTCAAGGAGCACTTCTGCATAACCCCGTATGGATGTAACAGGAGTTTTCAGCTCATGGGATACATTTGCCACAAATTCCCTGCGAATATTTTCAAGGCGCCTTATTTCTGTAAGGTCGCTCATGACAATAAGAATGCCTGCGTTTTCGCCGTCTCTATCCTGGAGTATTGCAAAACGTGCATTAAGAAAACGCTCTCCTGCATGGGTATGGCAGACGATATCGATTTCAGCAGGCTTTATGGTCCTGAAAACTTCCTGGAGTGTCCTGTTTAGTGCAGGGTCCCTTGTAACTTCCTGAAATGTGCATCCACGGCTCTCTTTTGCCGGAACAGCAAAAAGCTCCGCTGCAGCCCTGTTTATGCGGAGTATTCGGAGGTTGTTATCAATAACCATTACCGCCTCCTTCAGGGCACAGAACACCAGTTCCAGTTCGTTTTTCTGCCTGTCAATGGTGTTTATCCGCTCCCGGATCTGCATGGCCATGGTGTTCATTGCCATTGACAGTGAGGCCACCTCTTCGGATACAGTGCCAGACAAATCCACAGCCGGAGGTTCATCCATCTCCCCCCTGGCTATTTTTTCAGCAGTTTCCTTCATCTGCTCAAGTGGCCTGCTGAGCCTGGATGAGAGATATAGCCCGCCAAGGACTGCGGCAAGCAGAATTGTCAAGCCCGCAAGGGCATATTTCCCCTCTATTGCCCACAGTGCATCCCTTGTAACTGAAAGGGGAATGGAGACCCTGAGTGCTCCGCGGATATCGCCACTGCCGCCATCTTCTGCAAGCGGTATTGCAACATAGAGCATATCCTGATGAAGTGTGTGGCTGTAACGTATTGAGGCTCCAACAAGACCTGACAGGGCCTTTCTGAATTCTGGCCTTGTGTTATGAAGCTCCATCTTTTGAGGATCTTCATTGGAATCAGCAAGGACTCTTCCCGCAGTATCAATTACCGTTATCCTTGTTGCAGAACGGCGTCCGGCCTTTTTGCAGAATTCCTGAAGCCTCTCCCGGTTTTCATCAAACAGTTTCTGAACAGGTTCTTCAATGAGAAGTGCCCTTGCCTGAAGATCCTTTTCTACCTGACTGTAATAAAAGGATTTGAGAGAATGGGCCACGTAGAATGCAGTTATGGTAAGGGTGCATGAGAGAAGAAGCAGTGTGGCCAGGAATATATGCCAGAAAACAGGGAGGCGCTTCACTGGATATCCTGTGCAGATTCTGCCTGACGGGTATCAGAAAACCTGTATCCAAGCCCCCTGACCGTTTCTACAATATGGCTGTCCTCCCCAAGCTTTTTTCTTATTCCATGAATCTGAACATCAACTGACCGGGGAGTTACGCTGTAACCGTACCCACGCACTGTTTCAATGATCTGTTCCCTGGAGTAAACCCTGCCCGGGTTTTCCATAAGCATGGCAAGTATCCTGAATTCGGTAATGGTAAGATCCATGGGAGTGTCCCTGTGGGTTGCCTGGTGGGTTTCAAAATCAAGGGTCACGGACCCGCAGCGAAGAATGTTTTTTACGGTTTCCTCTGGTTCGATTCTTCCGTTCCTTCTAAGCACGGCCCTGACCCTTGAAATCAGTACCCTGGGGCTGAAGGGCTTTGAAACATAGTCATCTGCTCCTGCCTCCAGCCCCGATACCACATCTTCTTCCTCGCCCCTTGCCGTAAGCATAATAACAGGCACCTTGCCCGCAACTCCGGCCATTTGCCGTATGCGCCGGCAAACCTCCATGCCGTCAATTCCAGGCAGCATCAGGTCCAGGATAACGCACGCAGGCTTTTCATCAGCAAGCATTTCAAGGGCCTGCTCTCCGGATTCGGCACAAATGGCGCTGAACCCGGACTTGATGAGGTAAAAACTCACAAGCTGCTGAATATCAACGTCGTCTTCCACTATGAGGATGCTGGGGCGTGGCATGATAACTGTTATATCAGAATTTCAACTGGTACACCATCTGGAACTTGTGCTCGTTATCGGGATTTAGCCCCGGACTCGGAGCCTTGGTTTTTGCATAGCCAAAATCATCCCCGAAGGTGGTGAGTTCGTAATCCATGAGCAGGAAGTTCCCCTTGAACACCTCCCATGCGGCGCCTGCGATATACATGTTATATGATGTATCCTCGGCAACCTTGTCCTTCTTGTCCCTGTCCATCCAGTCGTAACGGAAAAATAGATTGATTTTGCCGTCAAGTGACGGGGCAAAGGCGTAGATTGGGGGCTTTAAGTTTGCAAAAACCGACGCTCCCTGTGTCCACAGCGCATGGCCGCTGCTGTCCACCCACTTGCCATCCTTGTTGCCATGGGTGGTGATGTACTGGGATGTGATAACGAACCGGGGGTGCTGAAAACTCATCATACCGATATATGCCTGGTAGTCGGGATAGTCACCGAAATTGTTCTTGTTGTTTGCCTCACCGTTAAGCATGAAGCCGCTGAACTGAAGCCCCGGCAGGAAATCAGGAAGCGGCCTTAAAGTCAGGCGTCCCTCAAATACCTTGTTGCCGTTGTTCTCGCTGCTGTGATAACCACTGCCGTTGTACAGGCCCACGTGCCAGCTTCCCCACCTGCCGTCATAGTGGTGGTTCCCCACGCTGCTCCTGGCATCATCAAGCCTTCCTCCGATGTTTCCCCTGATGCTGACACCCAGATCAGCGGAGTTGAAGGTGCCTGCCCGCTCTATGGCCATGGTGCCCTGGCACCTGTAAGGGTTGACATGCTCCTCAAAGTCAAGCCACGGGATGTGTCCAAGCCCTACCTCTGCCTTCATGTCTGTCAGAGGGCCAAGGTCCATTGGTTTGAACTGGGCATACAGGTACTTGAGCCTTGTCTTCCAGTCGCCGTCACCGTCCTGGTGTACGTCATAGGTCAGGTGTGCCCCAAGCCAGGGGGTGATTTTCTTGTCCACCCGGAAGTAACCACGTTTTATTGCAAACTTGTTATAACTGTCACTGTTTCCGCTGCTGTCGTTTTTTTCTCCAGCGCTGAAGTCAAGATATGAAAGCATCCTGAACTTAAGACCCTGAAGCGGCTTTGGAAGCACGTCATGCCTTACTTCCTTTACCATCTCCTGCTTTTTCTCTTTTTCAAGAGCCGCTGCTTCCTGCTCAACTTCCCGGGCCTCCTGCTCCGTGAGGATGCCCTTTCGTATCAGCACCTCTATCAGCGGATCATGTGCTGCCAAAGCAGTGGAGACAACAAAAAGAGTTGCCGGGATTACCAGCGCCAGAAGCAAAATCCCTGCCCTGAACTGTCTCAAAAAACCATTTCTTATCCTGCGTTCCTCTCTCATTACGTTCCTCTCTCTGTTCCGGCGGTTTCTGAGGGGCTGTCCCTTACTATCCAAACCTGCCTGTTATGTAGTTTTCCGTCAGTTTATGACGTGGATTTGTAAATATCTGGTCTGTTTCACCCACTTCAACCAGCCAGCCCATGTGAAAATAGGCGGTACGCTGGGAAACCCGGGCAGCCTGCTGCATGGAGTGGGTAACTATAACTATGGAGTAGTTGTCCCTCAGCTCTTCAATAAGCTCCTCCACCCTGGCGGTGGCAATGGGGTCAAGGGCAGAACAGGGCTCATCCATGAGAATCACCTCAGGGCTTACGGCAATGGTCCGCGCTATGCAGAGCCGCTGCTGCTGGCCGCCGGAAAGCATGGTGCCCGGCTTGTCAAGCTGATCCTTTACCTCATCCCACAGGCCGGCCTTTCTGAGGGAATCCTCCACAAGCGCGTCAAGCTCGCTGCGGCTTCCTGCAAGGCCGTGAATCCTGGGTCCGTAGGCAATGTTGTCATATATTGACTTGGGAAACGGATTTGGCTTCTGAAATACCATTCCCACCATTGCCCTGAGCGGCACCACGTCCACCTTCCGGTCATAAATGTCCATGCCGTCAAGGGTTATTGAGCCTGAAACTGTACATCCCGGAATGGTATCGTTCATCCTGTTGAGACATCTCAGGAACGTGGATTTTCCACACCCTGAGGGGCCGATCATGGCTATGACCTCGTTACGGGCTATATCCAGGCTTACGCCAAAAACGGCCCTTTTGCCTGAATAATCAACGGATACCTCCCTGCACTTCATGCGCGGTGATTCAACAAAGGGGTTGCCCACGGTTGTATAATCCTCGGCGGAGGAGACCAGGCCCTTTACATCTTCATTTACATCACCGGTGTCGTGCAGATGCACGTTAACTCCGGCAATAATGGTGCTTTCTGGTGTATAACAAGCCGTATTCATGGGATCAGATGCCTTCAAGTGGTACAAGGTTCAGTGCGTCATGCCGGAACTTTTCACGCTCCCTGTCAGGCATGGGTATCAGTCCCCTGTCCGCCAGGTAGCCATCAGGTCCCCAAGTCTTCTCGGCAGTAAACTCCCTGAGATATTCAGGAATGCCGGGAACCTTTCCAACATGGGCCTTCTTTACATAGAAGAAAAGGGGTCTTGAAATCGGGTAGCTTCCATCGGCTATTGCCTCAAATTCAGGCGCCACTCCGTCAACCAGGGAGCCCTGTATCATGTCACTGTTCTGGTCAAGGAAACTGAATCCGAAGATGCCAAGCCTGTGGGGATTTGCCTCGAGTTTCTGAACGATGAGGTTGTCGTTCTCACCCGCCTCGATATATGCCCCATCTTCCCGTAGCGTATGACATATCTCCTTGTAATGATGTTTGTTCTTTTTCTTCATGGTCTTTATCCATGGAAAGGTCTTTGCGCCGCCCTCCATTGCAAGCTCAACAAAGGCATCCCGTGTGCCTGATGTGGGAGGAGGCCCCAGCACCTCTATCTTTTCAGCCGGAAGGGAGGGATTCACATCCTTCCAGGTCCTGTAAGGGTTTGGCACAAGGCGTTCAGCCCCTGACGGGTCGGGAACATTCTTTGCCAGGGCAAGAAAGATGTCCCTCCTGGTGAGCTTCATCCTGGGAGCCTTGATGGAATTGGCAATAACAATGCCGTCATATCCGATCTTCACCTCCACAATTTCCTTAACCCCGTTCGCCCTGCACCTGTCAAACTCTGATTTCTTGATACGCCTTGAGGCATTGGTAATGTCAGGGGTGTTAAGCGAAACCCCTTCACAAAACAGTTTAAGTCCGCCGCCTGATCCGGTGGATTCGATCTTTGGTGTCTTGAAATGGGTTGTCCTGCCAAATGTCTCGGCCACCACGGTGGCAAAGGGATAGACCGTTGATGAACCCACGATGGAGATATAATCCCTCTCCGCTGCGAATGAGAATTGGGACCATGATAAAAGCCCTGTCACCGCAACTGACAAACAAAAAAGCCTGCTCAAGGTGTGAAACATTTTCTGTCCTCCTGTCTGTGTATAACCTGCATATTTACAAGGCGGCACGGCCAGCCCGCGCCACTTTCCGGCAGTTGTTCCTGCCGAGGAATACCTACCATTTACGTTCAAATTTTTTCCTGAGATAGACTGCTGTCCCATTCATGGCCATCAGGAAGGCAAGAAGCACCATGATGGCGCCGGAGGTCTTTTCAACAAACGCCCTCTCCGGGCTGTCTGCCCAGAGATAGATCTGCACCGGCAGCACTGCCGAGGGGTCAGTCATGCCGTGGGGAATGTCTGCTACAAATGCAACCATGCCGATCATGGGAAGTGGCGCAGTCTCCCCCAGTGCCTGGGCCATGCCGATGATTGTCCCTGTGAGCATTCCGGGAAGAGCCAGGGGCAGAACGTGGTGAAAGACTGTCTGCATCCTGGACGCGCCCACGCCCAGCGCCGCCTCCCGTATTGAAGGAGGAACGCTTTTAAGCGCGGCCCTGCTTGCAATAATGATTGTGGGAAGGGTCATGAGTGTCAGCACAAGCCCTCCCACCAGCGTAGAAGAGCGTGGAAGGCCAAAGAGATTCAGGAATATGGCAAGCCCCAGGAGGCCAAAGATGATTGAGGGAACAGCGGCAAGGTTGTTGATATTTACCTCGATGATATCACTCCACCTGCCGGGGCGCGCAAACTCCTCAAGATATACCGCAGCCGCAACGCCTATGGGGAATGAAAGCAGCAGGGTGACAAGAAGGGTGTAAAAAGAGCCTGTAACCGCACCTCTTATTCCTGCAAGCTCAGGGTCTCTTGAGTCACCGGCAGTGAAAAAAGTGGTGTTGAACACCTTTTTGATGCGCCCCTCCTGTCTGAATTTCTCAATTATCCTGACCTGAAGCGGCTTCAGCCTTCCACTTCCTTTCCCGTAGGCGCCTTTCAGATAGATATCAACGTCATCATCCAGTGGCGCCCAGAAACTCACGGTGGAGCCGATAATTGACGAATCCCTCATCACCATGTCCCTGAGCTGGTATGATGCCCCAATGCTCACGATGCGGTAAAGCAGTCTCTTTTCCCTGCGCTTTCTTATCTCCGGGAATTCCCTGCGAAGCGCAGCCTTGACAGCCCCGGCATAGTCGGCAGACGCAAGGTTATCCACGTCCATCCTGGCAGGGTCCACGAATACGTTAAGCCTTACCTTCCACTGGAAAAAGGCCGAATATCCCTTGCTGATAATGCTTCCAAACAGGATCACAAGAAAGAGAACGCTGATGCAGAGCGCCGCAATACCCATGAACCTGAAACGCCGCTCTGCGCGGTACCGCCGCTTGAGGCCCTTTCTCACCAGTTCGGATGTGTTTTTTTCTGTTATTCTTGTGCTATTCATACTGTTCCCTGTATTTTCTCACGATTTTCAGGGCAATAATGTTCATAAGGAGGGTAAGAATGAAGAGCAGGAGCCCCAGGGCAAAGGCTGCCAGGGTCTTGGGGCTGTCAAACTCCTGATCCCCTGTAAGGAGGGTTACGATCTGAACGGTTACCGTGGTTACCGCCTTTAGCGGATTCATTGTAAGGTTTGCGGAAAGCCCTGCGGCCATGACAACTATCATGGTCTCGCCAACGGCACGGGATACGGCAAGAAGCAAACCTCCCACAATTCCCGGGAGGGCCGCGGGAATCACAACGTTTTTTATGGTCTCGGCCTTTGTTGCCCCAAGGGCGTAGGAACCGTCGCGCATGGCCTGGGGCACGGCGCTTATCACATCATCCGAAAGAGATGACACAAGGGGAATAATCATGATCCCCATGACAAGGCCTGCTGCAAGGGCGCTTTCCGATGAAACCTGGAGGCCCAGTATCTCTCCTGCTGCCTTTACCTGGGGCGCAACCACAAGGGCTGCAAAAAAACCGTAAACCACCGTAGGAATCCCGGCCAGTATCTCAAGGCAGGGTTTTGCCCATGCCCTGAGCCTGCTTCCGGCATATTCAGAGAGATAAATGGCGGACATAAGCCCAAGCGGGGCGGCAACAGCCATTGCTATAAAGGATATGAGGAATGTGCCTGCCAGCACCGGCACCGAGCCGAATGCCCCTGTTGAGCCTACCTGGTCCGGCCTGATGGCCACCTGGGGGCTCCACTTGAGTCCGAACAGGAATTCCTGTACGGGTATGACCTTGAAAAATCTTATGGATTCGAAAATTACGGACAGGACAATCCCCAGGGTGGTAAAGATGGCAATGGTTGCGCAGGCCATGAACAGGAAATTCATACCGGTTTCAATATGATTCCGCGCCCTGGTTTCAGGCCTTAAGCGAAGCCATGCAATGATTACGCATACGATTCCACTTGTAACCGCAACGGCCTCCCAGGCGACCCCGGCCCTGAATGAAAAAGGCACATGACCGAAACGCTTCAGCACAAATTCACATACAAAAACCAGCAGAGCCGGAATCACTGCCCAGAGAGACACCCAGAAACCGTAATAGACCGGTGTCGAATGGGGCCTGATACCTGGTGAACTGTGCGAACCCGATGAGTCACGCATGATGGCCGCCCGCTTTTTACCAAGGAAAAATCCTGCGCATGCAAGCAGGGCCACTGTTATGAAAAGTTGCGTGCTGGTCATTCAGACTGCTCCCCCTGCCCTCATATCCTGGTTATCTCACCTTCAACAAGGTAGATAACCTCTTCCGCAATGTTGGTGGCCCTGTCTGCAATACGCTCCAGGTGGCGGGCAAGGATATAAAGGTTTACAAGACGCTCGGCCCTTTCAGGATGCCTGGGAATCTCTTCAATTACAGTGCGGTATGCCCGGTTCCTGTGGTGATCCACCTGGTCGTCAAGGTGAAATATCTCGTGGGCAAGGTCAGCGTCCTGGTGTGCCAGGGCATCCAGGCTCCTGGTAAACATGGCAATCACCTTGTCGGACATCTCCCTGTACTCTGCAAGCAGTTCCGGAAAATCCGGCGCACTGGACGGACTTGCGTCTGATGCGGCCCGCTGGGCAAGGCTTGCCGCATAGTCTGCTATGCGCTCTATTTCGTTGTTGGTCTTGATGATGGTTATGACAAGCCTCAGATCACGGGCAACCGGCTGATACAGGGCAAGTATCTTGAGGCACTCCTCCTCAATATCGATCTCCGCCTCGTCAACCTGGTAGTCAGTGCGCACCAGCTCACGGGCAGCTTCCATGTCACCGCTCTGTATAATATCGCATGCCCTGCGAACCCTTTCTTCCACCATGGCACCCAGGGCTATGAATTCCTGAAAAAGTTTGTCTATCTGCCTGTGAAACGTATATGAAACACCGGGTGACATTATGATTCCCCCTTTTGAAAACGGCCTGTTTGTAAATGCCGCATAACAGTTGATCAGGGGATATAACCGGGAAATGTTAGGATTGTGTTAGGATTGCGTTAGAAGGAGGTTAAAGGGGAAGAACCAGGGACTTCCAGTTCGTAGTTCCCAAACTGTAGTTTGGAAATCAGCAGACTGGAGTTCGGAATAGGTGGCCGAATTGATCGGAATAAGGAATTGTCGGATTTGCTCCATATCCGCAAAAGTGGAATTCCCAGCATAGCCGGCTATAAGAGGCTATAAAAGTATTATCGGCCGTCATTATTTTACAGTTTAATTCTGACGAACGGCTTCATAGAAGGTCAGCAGCGTTTTTGGGGCGGGAAGGACAGGTTTGCGGGGTAGCCTCCAGGGATGATACCATTATCTTTCAGCCCTGCCTCAAAAAATGGTCAGGTTTTAATCAGAATCAATGGCCGAATTGGTCGGAATAAGGAAGGATGTCACGATAGGGGCAGTATGTGTCATGTTCCCGCCCTGAGGGGCAGTATCACCCGGTAGTTTTTGTATCCCTGCTCTCCGGTGATCCCCTCATAGGATTCGGGCAGTCTGCAGGTTCTTTTTTCTTTTTTCATGGTAGCGCGGATATCGATGATAAGTTTCCCAAGATCAGGTGGGATTTTGACCCTGAACCACATGGTGTGGTTTTCATCGTGTCCAGGATTTACCTTGTCCGCTTCAACAAGCATATATTTTGCCGGTATGGCTTTTTTTGCAAAGCAGTTATATATCCTGTTCCCTGTGTCATAGGGGATGACACGTTGGAAGCGATCATATCCGGTAGAAAGAAGCTGCCGTTTTGAGCTGATCTGGGGCAGGGAGACAGATAGCCACAGATGTTTGGCATGCTCCAGCGGAACCACATGGGCAGTGATGGTCACCCGGTCCCCCTCGCGAATAACATCGACACAGAGCTGCATACACTCATTATCAAAAGCCGCCTCCATCCTCCCTGGAGGCAGCTTCAGCGCAAAGGCCAGAGGTCCCTTCGGATCTATGAGATCACCGATGGCACTGTAGGGCAGAAAGAAGCTCGTCTGCCCCTCCGCATAGGGTTTGATTTCGTACTGGTTATAGAGAAAGTAGAGCCCGTAGGGTGTGATGGCGAAGTTTTCCGCAAATCGAAATCTGTTTTCAAACCATCCGTCCCAGGTAAGGGGTTGTGACGGTTTCAGATTCCGTGCCGTCTTGTAGTAGGAGAGTGCCACCTGGTAAAGTCTCTTTTGAGACCCAGGCAGAAAAAGATCCTGCAGTGAGAGGCTCTTTTTTGTCCTGATGTCGACATTGGTGTATGTAACGGCGTAGTAACCATGCGCACCGCCTGAGTACCCATTGGATTCAAAGGACAGGGTGTAGGTAGACGGGGTTCTTGCAAAAAGCCCGATCCGGGTCTCGTCGTACCAGGAGCCGGAAATATCGTTACCAAAGTCACTGAGCGTATCAGACACCTCTTTCTTGAGGTCGACCTGCCGATAGGACGTGATTATCGGGTCGATGAAGGATTCTACTCCCTTGAGGAAATCAGGGATATTGCTAACATTGCCATCGATGAAGCTCAAAGTGTGTGCTTGGCAGAATTCCCGGTCTCTGTCTATCCGGCTGCAGTATTTCTCTGAAAGGGTGTGGGTGGAAAGGGGGTAGTCACCATCATCTATGAAATGTTGCTTTGCCTGCGTTGTACTGCAAATTATCAGGAGAATAAAAAGGATTTTAAGTGATCTGGGCATTTTTCTCCAAGGTGAGGCGTTAACAAATTGCTTTCACCTAGATTGAGCGTTTCAAAATCTGTAAAATTGGTAACTGTTCAGCGCATTAACAGTAATTAGGTTTGTAAATGGTTTTGTTTTTCCGTTCCAATGAATAATTTCTTGTTTTTCTAAGGCCCGCTATGCCAAAATCGCGAAACTCGCTCGTTACCTCGCTCAGACAGACGCGATTTTTTTGGCTGCGCTTTGCCAAGAAAAAATACGAAATCCTTCTGAGTCACTCCAAAACAAGACCATTTACAAACCTTTATTTAAATAGCAGTGCCGTCAATACGCTGAACAGTTACTAAAATTGTTTCTCCAGTAAAATTCAAGAAGTTACATCGATTGTAGCTTTCCAGTTTTGAAACCCTTCGGGCTTGCCGTATTTACTGCATCTCCTTTGTCAGTGGAATTCCCATATAGCCGACTATCATGGGAATTCCCCCTTTCGCGGATATGCAGCAAATCTGACAATCGCTCAATATAGGTTCAGGCAGATGACAGCAGGGTGGTGAAAAGAAACTGCTTTTAGAAATTAAACCTATCCTGATGAAATTTCAGTTTTCTTACATGATTTCAGAGTATATTTAGACATATTTAGACCCCTGTCTTTTGTTTGTCAATCAGGGCTATATGGATCAATACACCTTTTGAAATAGATATTTTCAGGGGAGACATCTGGCAACTCCTGGTCACTAGACCCCATAACAGCCCTGGATGCAACGCTTTTTTTCAGGGCCTTCATAAAGGCGGCCGGACAACTGCGGAATCAATGGCCTAATTGGTCGGAATAAGGAATTTTCAGATGACAGCTTTGAATTCAATTTTTTCATTACCAAAAGTTGCTTCAATTACTTTATGTAAGCCATGACCCGGATTTGGCTCTCGAAATACTCTTATTAACTGATATCTTGATAGTATCTTCAGATCATTATTAAGACTGACTGGAGTACGATTCATCGCTGCCATAAGCTCTGAATAGGTCACTTTTCTTTTTTCTCTCAGGAATTTTACCAATTTTGTTCGTTCAGGCTTCAAAATGGCCATTAAATCAGATGGTTCTACCCATATTGTATTTTTGGGCGTCAATTTACATCCATCATCTAGTTCTTTGGCTGTCTCTTTTGCTGATACAAAAAAATCTTTGATAGTACCAGCTTTAAGTTCGACGGTCATTTTATAAACTCCTTAATTTCTCTTTCAATACGCTCAACAAGGTCTTGATAGCTGGTAAAATCATCAACCTCTGATAATTCACCAAAGTAATGTTTATGGTGAAAATTATGTGCATTATCATACCCGATCACTCTTCCGTTATCACCCGTAAATATCATATGGTTGATGTAGGCTAAACTGTATTTGACTACCTTACCCTGCTCATTCTCCCATGCCTCAATCTTGATTATTCCACCACCTCTCTTGGGACTTAATGGAAATTGTTCTGAAACGACCTTTCTAAATTTTGTCTTCTTTTTCCTTCTATCACCCATGAAGATATAATATCAGGGATGAATTTTAATGTAAAGCTGAATGACAACACGGGTTGAGATTTGAAAATTTTGAACATTAACAATTCAAGATTGAAAAATGAAATCCCCTGCTTGTTGTGAACGCTTTCGTTTATGTCGCCGAACGTTCAAGTTCACCTGCCGCCATGGAGCGCAGCGGAATAGCGGTCAGGTGCAGCAATCTGGTGAGCAAAAACCTATCTTTAATATACTTGTCTTATATGGCCTATTCTCAATATATATTGCTAAGTTCTATTTCTAACCAATGTTCAGTAAAACGCCTTAGCCATCATAAGCATTACACATGGTGCGTGAGAATTTCACTGTGTTATATTTCTTTTCTTCTTGAATGAATTGCCTCCTTTGATTTATCATATTTTGCCTGCTGTATTTGCACCTCAAAACATGGCCGGGTTTGAATCGGAATGGGTGGAATAAGGAAGAAGCCAGGTGTGCGTAGAAAAGGGGTAGCTCTTTCATCAGGGCAGGTACAGATGATGTGTAAAAAAATGACTAGTGAAAAAGGATAATGTGGCGTGTATTACCCCGAAGTGAAGAAATATCGTTTTGAGGCGCTGGTCGAGGATTACGATTTCAATCACCAGGGTTTCGCCCCGCTTGCGTACTGCTCCCCTGTGAGACTGGACATAGACTGGCGGGTCATCATCTCTTGCAACAAACAGAGGTCTTGGCAGTTCCCCTCCCCGATGCAGAAAACTGATTTCAGCAGGCAGGCATATTCCAACAAGGGAACAGCGGGGACATTTTGGACTGTCTTCAAGAGGAGGCGGAATCTCGCCTTCTTCAGCCAGGCGGCGTAACCCCTCCACTGCAGCCAGGCTCATGTCTCGCAGTTCCCTGTCAAATGGTATACGTACACGTTCACGGGAAGCGGCATAATAAATAATGCCTTCAATGCATTCATAACCGTGTTCTTCAAGCAGCATTGCCTGCAGGCATAGCTGAACCCGCTCCGGTTCATACGCGCCCCGTGCTACGTGAGGGCGCTTACCCCTCTTGTAGTCCACCGGCGTTACATGTCTGCCCTCACCTTCCACCAGATCAAGCCTTGCAATAATGCCGAGCCGCGCAGAGCCAAAATCCACACTGCGGCTGTGGCTGGCTTATGTTTTTTATCTGGCTCATGAAGCTGCTTTCTGCTGTTTTTGTCAACACGGTGATGAATCCCGCGCCCTTAGACTGTGTTTACTGAATCAGCCCACTCATTTTGTATCCATTTGATGTATGCCAGACGCGGACAATAGACAAATTCATTTACCATGCGGACCGGTATGAGATGTGCTGTTTCCATTGTTTTCTTGACCCTCACAGCATGACTAATTAAATTAGTCATAGATAATATAGAGGAGGAAAAAATGCGTCAGGTCACCATTCATGAGGCCAAGACCCATCTCTCCAGGTTAATCCAGGAAGCGCTGGCCGGAGAAGAGATCATTATAGCAAAAAACCGCACCCCCCTGGTCCGGCTTGATGTTCTGCCAGAAGCCAGGCCGAAACGCTCCATTGGTAGTGCAAAAGGCCTGGTCATCAGGATGGACGATGATTTCAATGAACCCCTCGACGATTTCCAGGAATACATGTAATGGATATTCTTCTGGACACCCAGGCTCTTCTCTGGTCCCTAAGCGGCGACAGGCGCTTGAGCAGCAGAGGCCGGGATGCCTGGCTCGACCCGACCAATGCCCTTTTTTTCAGCATGGCCGGGTACTGGGAGATCGCCATCAAGGTCAACATCGGCAAATTGAAGCTGGCTCCCGGCTGGGACAGGATCATTAATGACGAAATGCAGCGAAACGGGATCCGGTTCCTGCCGATCCGCGCCGAACACTGCAACCATCTTGTTTCCCTCCCCCTGCACCACCGGGACCCCTTTGACCGGATGATCATTGCCCAGGCCCAAGTCGAGTCCATGACCGTGGTCAGCGCCGACAGGCAGTTCAGCCAATACGAGATCGATATCATCTGGTGAAGGAGGAATCCGCTTCGGCAGACCAGTTATGCTGTCATCGTATGAAAAATTTTCCCGCAAGGGCTACGGCCCGTCCCGGCAGGCCGGAGAGCAGGCGGCGCAGGATGGCCGGGTCAGCCCGCACCTCAAGTTCAAGCTGTTGGCCCCTCAGAGAACTGCCCGGCAAGTGGGCCAGCCGCAACAGACCGTAGAGATCGAGCAGGCCGTCTGCCGGATGTTTTTCACAGGTTTCTGGTCGTGAAAGCTGGGATAAATCCAGTTCATGCCAGCTAAGGGCAGTAAGCGGCCAGGCCAGTGCTGAAAGCCGTGGCATATTGACCCGGCCCAACAGCAGCAGGCCAATATCATCCAGGGTGACCCGGAAACGGCCGTCCAGGTTCAGGCCGCCTCCCGGCCTGTTGTACAGACGACGGGTCAGCAGGGCAGCGCAGTCATGAGCCAGGTTGCGGCTGGTGCATACTACCTCCGGCAGGTGTTTCAGAGTCTCGCTGGCAACGGCAAAACTCGGAGGGGTGAAGATGCGCCCCTGTTTAGTTTTTTCGCTGAATAGTTACAGTGGGATTTATATCAGGTTCATAATATGATGGTGATTTTACTGCTGATTTAAGCCAGGCTGGCACTGGTATTTTCAAGTATATAGAGCAGTATTACAATCGTCGCAGACGGCATTCTGCCAATGGATGGCAGTCACCATCAGAATATGAAGAACATTGGTTTGAACTGCAAAAAGCGGCTTAACTGGGTCTGCACAATTTCAGGGTAGGTTCAAGACATGAAAGGCTTGACTCTATACCAGTCAAACAGGCTGGAGGCACTGGCTGACCGGCTTGCGAAGGAACTTTCGGAAAACCGCAAGGAAAATTTCTCCTTACGACCGGATACGGTGCTGGTGAACAACTACGAGATGGCCCAGTGGCTTGCCATTCGGATAGCCGAGAGGCAGGGCGTGTGCGCCAACGTGGATTTCAGGCTCATCGGCTCCTACGTGTACGAACTTTCCGGCTGGATTGAGACCAGGCGCCAGCCTGTAATGCAGGATGAAACAATAGGGCGCGCGCGGCTCAGGTGGCTGATATTCAGTGTG
>WGBG01000012.1 GCA_015494395.1 Deltaproteobacteria bacterium | reverse complement strand
GTATCGCTCCTATTACCGGAATCTTCAGGTCTTTTTCAAGCTGATCCGGATTCCAGTAGGTAGTATCATTGAAGTCCTTTATAAATGCCCATGTCAGGCCAGCCATCAGGCCGGCACCAACGGAAACAAGTATGTAAAGCCACTTGACAGGTTTAGAAGCCTTAAGCGGAAATGATGCGTGCTGAACAATAACAAGATTTGCAAGCCTTACATCCTGTTTAGCCTTGTTAAGGCGTGCCTGCTCTGCATTCTGTACGTACATCTTGTAGGCCTTTTCAAGGGCCTCCTGTTCAGTTTTCAAGATGGTGGACTGAAGTGCCTTTTTATTGAGTTCCAAAAGTTTCTTTTTATAAGCAGCTACAGTCAGTCTCCTTCGCTCAATTTCTGCCTCAGTGGCTGCAAGCTGGGATTTCTTGGAAAGCAATGTCTCCTTAAGCTTCTGATAAACGGTATTCCTACCCAGGGTACGGGAGCGATCAATGGAACGTTCCATCTCTCCAAGCAACTTTTCCGTCTCCTTAACCTGGGTGGCAAGGTCCTGTACCACTCTGCTGTCATCAGAAAATTTTGTTCTTTTTTCCGCCAATTGCAATTTATACGCAGCAAGCTCCTTTTCGATTCCAAGCCACACAGGATTTACAGCCCTGTCGGATGAGACAGTGACCTGGGCCTTTATATGATCAAGTTCCTTCTGAAGCTGCCTGATTCCGGCCTTTAAAGCATCACGCCTTGCAAGTGCCTCCTGCAGTTTTGACTCTGCCTTTATCTGATCCTCAACAATAAGCTGTTTTTTAAGGTTGGCCGCTATATGATCTGACGGATCTCTGGAATCCCTGAGCTGGTCATCAAGCTCAAGGATCCTTGATTTTATCTTCTGTGTCTGTTCAGTGAAAAACTTAAGAGTGGCCGACGCCTGGGTACGCTCCCTGTTGTGCAGAACTATGGCATGTTCGCAGATTGCCTCGGCAAGCTGCCTGGCAAGGGTCCTGTCACCACAGGAAAATGATACCGATATTACGTCACTGTCTGTAATCTGTTTAACCTTTAATGCCTTTTTTGCTGCATCAAGCAGCTCAGCATGTTTCAACGCCTGAATTTCTTCAGCGGTTGGCCTTCTGGACAGATGCAGGATATATTTTGCGTTATTCCATATAGTTCTCAAAAAATTCCTGATCCCTTTGTATGCAAGCCTTACGTAGTAGCGATAATCAGGAATGTATTCCAGCCTCTTCATTGTGAGCCCGGTATCCCTGATCACCTGATCCAGGAGATCCCTGCTCTCAATCATGGCTATAACAGTATTTATATCATCTTTTTGATTAAGCTGACGCAGGTTTGAAGTAATCTTGGGGCCGGCATCTGAAACCAGTTCGTCATTGCCAAGGGAAGCCCTTTTTACAAGGATACGGGTTTCGGACCTGTAATGAGGCGGCATCAGAAAGGCCAGAAGAATACCAACAACCAGGGCGGTTACCGTTATAATAATCACCTGGCAGCGCCATTTGAAAACTGGACGCAGGATATCCCGCATGGTAAGGAATTTTTCTTGCTCGTTCATGGAGTTAGTCATTCGTCCTTCAAATACTTTAAATGTTTATAAACTGTTCTGTTTCAGAGGAGGTCGTTACTTTTAATGATTGTTCTTGATGTATTGGATTACTGAATCCAGTTCAGACTTCAAATCGTGTTCGGGTTTATAATTGATAAGGTTACGCGCCCTGCTTATGTCCGGGAAGGATATTTTAAGCTCTCCAGGACGTTCTGCCTCATATCGTGGCTTAATATCCGGATTGATACGCTGACTCAACATTTCAAATATCCTGTTTACAGAAACGGCATTTCCAGTTCCAATATTGAGGATAAGTTCCCTGTGGTCTGAATCCATGGCCAGGATATTGGAACGCGCTACATCCTTAACATGCACATAGTCCCGAAGCTGCTCCCCGGAGCCAAAGATAACCGGCTGTTTGCCTTCCAGCATAAGGCGGGTAAATATTGTTATCACACCAACATAAGGGGTAAATGTCTGCCTGGGGCCATAGGTATTGAAGTAACGCAGTATAGCGCATCTCATGTTAAATTCCCTGCAGAGAAGGAGGCAGTATTTCTCAGCAGCTAATTTGGCAATACCGTATGGCGATGCCGGTTCAGTAGTAAAATCCTCATCAATAGGTTGGGGTTTTGGAGAATCAGCATATACTCCCATGGAAGAGGCAAAGACAAACTGCTTCACATCTGCCGTCCTGCACGCTCGAAGCAGATTAACTGTTCCCATGAGATTAATATCTGCATCCTCGTAACAGTTCTCAATAGATGCCCTTATGCTGACCTTGGCGGCCTCATGGAAAATTACTTCAACTCCATCATTGACAATCTTGTCAACAAGCTCTCTATCCCGAACATCACCCCTTATTAAACTGACCTCGTTTGGGATATTTTCCTTTTTTCCCACTGAAAGATCATCAAGCACAACCACTTCCATCCCCTTGTCAAGAAGCAGTTCAACAATGTGGGATCCTATAAAACCAGCGCCGCCTGTAACAAGAGCCTTTTTATATTTCATCATGCCTATATTTTCACGTCGTGACAATAAATATAATGTGAGGGAGTTATAATGGAATTTTTGACCTGACCATTTATTTCCATTTCTGTGCCAGGAAATATAACTGAATTTTTTACAGTCCCCCTTCCTGTAAGGACCACTCCCTGCCCAATTACTGTTGATTCAAGTATCAGGCTGTCATCAACTCTGTCCTCCTGCCTGACATTCACTGCATATTCGTTTTCTTTAAGAAGCTTCAGATTAAGTTGAAGCAGATCTGCAGGAAAGGTCAGGTTAAGATCATCATCAATGACCGGAAGCTGCTTTACATTAAATCCGTCATCAATAAGTATCTGTATTGCATCGGTAATCTCATACTCGTCTCTCATTGCTGTACGTGGAGTCCGCCTTATAGCGTCGAATATTTCAAGCCCGAACATATACAGGCCACAACCCTTGATTTTGTTAACAGTATGCCTGGGTTTTTCTATTACTCGCCGTACCAGTCCGGTCTCCGGTTCCTCCACTATGGCAAAATTTCTCATGATAGCCTGGGGATCGTGTTCAATTTTTGTTGCTAGAACCGCTCCATAACTACCTTTCTGAAACTCATTTATCAAATCATCAAGCCGGTGTGACACAAAGAAGATATCACCTAGAAACAGAAGAAAGGGACTGTTTATATGGGGCTCTAACTTGCCAACGGCATGAGCAATGCCAAGGGTCTCCTCCTGATCAATGTATCTGAGCCTGACACCGTACCTGCTGCCATCCCCCATCTGTTGAACAATTTTAAAGCCATGATATCCAATCACTATGGTGATATCCAATATCCCCACCTGCTTCATCATATCAATTTGATATTCCAACAAGGGACGGTTACAGACAGGGAGAATGCACTTGGGCCACGTTTCCCCCAGCGGAAACATTCGTGATCCCTTTCCACCGGCAAGGATAACGCCTTCAACTTTACTCTTTTTAGATTTCATGCGCTGTAATATATGACTGTTCGGTGTATTAACCGAATGTTATAAAAATCCATTTTCTGGTTCAGGTAGTAACATCTCAGCCTATCAGTGAATTGCAGTAACATGGCATTTGTTCATGCCTGAACGAAACTTTTCTGTTTTATATGATCAAAAAACGAAACAAAAGGTTGAAATAGGGATTTATCTATGACAGGTTGAATTTTTTCCTGCGTATTTCCCTGCGTCTGTCCCTTGGAAGATGTATAAGGGCGGTAGTGCCGTGACCGAACTCCGATTCTATTACAAGCCTGCCTGCAGCCTCCTGTATGATTCGCCTGGCAAGGGTAAGCCCCATTCCTGCATGCCCAGTCTTGGTGGTAAAAAACGGATTGAATATCTTTAAGAAGATGGGAGGCCTGATCCCTGAACCATTATCGGTAATTTTAATTATGCATGACATCAACTGCTCATCACTGTTGCAGAAACTGACCTTTACATTTACTGCATGGGAGCAGTAGGCAGCCTCCTCAGCGCTGTTTTTAAGTATTTCCAGAACAGCCCTACGCACAGCTGCGATATCCACAAACGCCGGCTCCGATGATAACTCCCTTGACGTATCAACTTCTATGCCTATCCCGTATTTTTCTCCTATCTCCTGAAAAACCGGTTCCAGGGCGTCAGGCAGTGACGCAAGTGAAACGTGCTGCGGCATCTGGGGAGGAAAACGTATAAACTCTGTAAGTACGTCAAGGAGATTCTCAAGCCGTAACGCCTCTTCCTGAATGGCATGAAGGTATTCTGGCCGTTCCTGTGGTGTTTTGGCAAGGCGTCTTGAAAACCCGCCTATTGCAAGGACAGGATTTCTTATCTGGTGACTTATATCGTCAAGCATCCCCCCAAGGAACGCCATGCGTTCAGAGTCCCTCAGGAGTTTTTCTATGCCCTTAAGCCTGCTTATATCATGCAGGGTTATCACTATGGCATGTCCATCTTCCCAGGGCCATGCCGATGTGGACATAAGGGCAATAAAAGTGGAACCATCCGAGCGCCTGAGCATGACCTCACCTTCAAACTCGCCCTTACTGCGCGTAATGACCAATATATTGTGGAGCAGGATCTCTATGTCGTCAGGCATAAAGATCTTTTCAAGGATATACGAACCTATGCGAAGCATATCCTGACCAAACAGGTCCCTGGCCCTTGAATTGAACAGCACCAGCCGATCCTTATGGTCAACCACAAGGATTGAACTGTTAATCGCATTAAGGATAAACGATATAAGAGCCGGATCAATGATACCGGGATGGTTCCCCTGTAACTCTTTTAACATTCCCATAAACTATTAAAAGAGGCTATCTACCTAAGGTAATAATAACTGCCTCACGCTGCCAGAAAAGCATAAATCTCTTCTGTTCAACCAGTTGAAACACCACCTGCCAGCCCTCTTTGGCCTCCTGATTAAGTATTTTTTCCATCTTTTTTAGCGGAAGTCCTGAAGCGCCAAGAAAAATTGTGCCCAGACCACCTTCAACAACATGAATGATCTTGTATTCAGTAAATGGCATAACGCCCCCTGTTCATAAATACTTGATTCAGCATAGGCAGAATGCCTGCCCTCTGTCAATGAACAATACAATTTTTACGGGGGATTGGGTAATAAATCAAAGTAATAATGGTCAAACCTGAAAAAGAAGAATGTGGCCTAAATAAACCGTGTCCAGCCTCCGGGATGGGTCTGTCGAAAACGCCTGAACCAGAGACACAGATAATAAAGGAAGGCAAGTAATACAGGGGTAATAATATACACCTCTCTGATGGAGACACAATTCCTTAATCCAAGCCATGTGGCTGTTCCCTCCAGAAAGATGCGGTGCACCAGATAAAAAAACATTGCTGTCTGCCCGAACACCAGAAGCACACTATTTGGATTGGGTTTTATGCGCTTTTCAAGGGTGATAAGGCCTGCCAGACAAACACACATGATTCCAATTTCAAGAGCCATGTAGGTAAGGGATGGGGGATACTTGCTTACCAGAAACCACTGAACAAGGCTGTTATCCTGCCGATAAAGCCACATGTTTCCATAACCATTCAGATATCTGAACACAGCAAACACCGACAGAGAGACCAACCCGGCAGTTAATGCAAGATTCCTGGGTGCCATTATGACCTTGTTCCCCATGGTAAAATTCATGAGGTACCTGCCGAATGCCCACCCCAGAACCATCTGGGAAAGCCAAGGTATGACAGGATAGTTTATGGTTACGTGCGGAGTCTTGTAGAAAGCTACCAAAAGGGCGGCTGCCACTGTCTGTTTCCCTGAAAAGGGATCCCAGACCAGGCAGGTAACCCACTCTCCGCCAAACCACCATGCAAGTGCAGCAAGGATGAGCCAGCAGGTTGAAAGCCTCCTGATAAAGGCCATAAGGACCATTGATACACCTATGGCATAAAGCACCTGGAAGGTCAGCCTGGCAGAAAAGAAGGATATTAGCGTGGGATCCAGTGCGGCAATAAATAGCCCCCGGACTATAATCCCCTTGTCAATCTCCCAGGCGTCCTGTCCCCTTAAAACACGCCTTTCAACACTGATGGCAAGGGCGGTACCGGCAAGAAATACAAACGTGGGGGCACACAGGTGCGTGACCCAGCGGGTAAAAAAGACCAGCGGCGAAATTACTGTTCCCGGATGAAACAGGGCAGCAGAATCCGCTGAAAAATGATTGGCATCATAGGCCATTGATACGTGGTCAAGGACCATAAGTATCATTACAATGCCACGCATCCAGTCGATGGATTCCAAACGTTTTGTCTTTAGGACAGGGCTTTTTATATAGTTGGGAGGGGTTTCTGACATGGTATGCATACTAATTGAGGCATTAGGGAAATGGCCAACGATTCATGGCGTGATTAGTTCCGCACACAACCTTACTGTATTCGTTGGTAATTGTGTAAATATTCAGAGTATTAATGGTGATGTTATGTTTAATAAAAAGTTATAAACGGTCTTGTTTTTCCATTTCAGAAAATAATTTCCTGTTTTCTAAAGCTCGCTTCGTCAAAATCTCGCAATTCGCTCACTCCTCACTCAGACGAACGCGTTCTTCTGGCTACGCTTCGCCAAGTAAAACTACGAAATTATTCACAGTCATCCAAAACAAGACCATTTGCTATGCTGAATAGATATGCGCACTTGTTTTCATTTTATGTTCCAGGGGTCCAGTAAAACCACACCACTCTCTTCCATATCAGAAATATTTAGAGTCACTACAATCATATTGTAAACCAGTGCGGTAGCTGCAATGAGTCCATCAATAGCCGGCATTGATCTACCTTGAAGTTCAGCCTTACCCTGAATCTGGCCCCAGGTCATAGCTACCTGTTCATTTATTGGTAAAATTCTACTGCTAAATCGTTCTCTCAGATCATCGATCAGCCAGAGATGAAGTTTCCTTTTCCTGCGTATATCTTTTACTTTTTCAATTCCCTTGGAAATTTCACCCAAAGTAAGAACACTTATATAAAGCTTGTTTTCATCCTGCTTTTCTATCCAGCTAAGCACCCTATGACTTGGTTCCGGTTTTATAACCTCGCCTATTACACAGGTATCAATAAGATATTTCATAATGTTACATCACGTGGTTTATCCTTTTGGCGGAGTTCTGAAAAATCTATTCCACTTTGAGACAAAGGAGATTTCCTAAGAAATTCAATTAAATTATTTTTAGGACGAATTATCTTTTTGTAATCTTCAAAGGACAAAACTACCACGGCTTCTTTACCGTGTTTGGTAACAATCTGAGGACCGGATTTCCTGGCATCATCTACAAGTCGGCTGAATTTATTTTTTGCTTCTTGTAACTGCCATATTTGATCTTTCATCGAAAACACCCTCATCACATTTCATCTAGACTGGCTAGATTATCGGCAATAAAAAATCATTTGTCAACAGCTATTAACATGGATCTGGATGGACGGCAGAGTTCCCCCTATGAAGTAAGCCCGAAAAGATTAGCGGAATGACGATAAAGTACAGTGCAGGAACAACAGGCGCTCTTATCATACATTTCATTTGACTTTTATTAAAATTTGCAAAATTATAAAATACCAGGTGACATCAAATCAAAGGAGTACAGACTTTATCAGCATGGAGCAGTTAAACTGGAACAAGGCCTTTGCGCTTGAACAACTGAGTGGGGATGAAGCGCTTCTGTGTACCTGCATTGAAGTTTTCTGGGACGCTATGATGAATGACCTCTACGCTATTGCGTCGGCCCTTAAGCAAAAAGACATCCAGGGGATCATAGACGCGGCCCACTCCCTTAAAGGCGCAGCTGCCAATATCGGCATGGAAAGAATAAGTAGCGTGGCAATGGAGCTGGAAGACGACGCCATATCTGATAACCTTTACGCTGTTGAGGAAAAATTAACACTTCTTGAACAATTGGCGAAAGGGGTAAAAAATATCATACAAAACCAGTGTTCAGGTTTGGGGGCCAGCCAAT
>WGBG01000011.1 GCA_015494395.1 Deltaproteobacteria bacterium | reverse complement strand
CAGCAGTTTACAGTTGTAATAACCGCTCTCCTCACGTCCATAGGAGTGGCAGGGATCCCTGCTGCAAGCCTTGTGGCTATAACCGTAATACTCAACGCAATTGGACTTCCGGCAGAGGCCATTGCCCCGATACTTATGGTGGACAGGGTGCTTGACATGTGCCGCACCACTGTAAACATTTTCAGTGATTCATGCGGGGCTGCCGTTATTTCCCAGCTTGAGGACAGGGCACGAGCCTGATCTCATAGAGTAGTGGCCACGATTTGATGGCCACGATTAACCGTTTTTTCCTGTTATCCCAGGCAATACCGTTAAAGACCTGCTCCTGGTGGGTTCTTTCAGCATTACCCACAAGCCCTCCAAGCCTTATCCAGCCGGTTACACGGCCATCTTTCGGATTGATGCGTACAATCAGGTCCTTACGCCATACATTTGCCCAGATCTCGCCATTTACATACTCAAGCTCATTTAAAAAATACACCGCCCCCCTTGAGGCGCTGTGGACCCGAACGCTCCTGACCGGCCTGCAGGTCGCAGGATCAAGAAATCTAAGCACATCCGTTCCATTACTCATAACAAGGTGCTTTTCATCAAATGTAAGCCCCCAGCCCTCTCCACTGTAGGTAAAGCTACCAACCTGTTTCAATGAAACCGCATCATAGACCAGGCCCTTTCCTGCCCTCCATGTAAGCTGCACCATCCGTCCGGAAAAGACGCATACACCCTCTCCAAACAGTGTTTTGTCAATAGAGACCCGCCTTTTGACCCTGCCTGTCTCAATGTCCACCTCTCTTAACTCCGATCTGCCGTAACGTCCTGTTGATTCAAAGAGAATGCTATTGTAGAACAGAAGGCCTTCAGTAAATGCCCTGGGATCATGGGGAAATGTCCGTATGGTAACGGCATCAAAAATCTGTTCCGGTCGCAACTCTACTGCTCCGGATTTTTCCGCCAGTGCCATTTCCGGTCCAAAAAATAAAATAAAAAACAGGAAAAGCAGGACGTAAATATTCAAGGAATCATGCCAAACCAGAATATGGGATTCAGATCGCAGCATAAATCTCTCAGTTTGACAACTTGCATGAATATCCCTGCACTTCATAATCCAGCCCTCCAATTAAGGCAGAAAAACATTTCACAATACCCGGAAATAAGGTTACCTTAATGTCTTGAATTTATAAAAATCTACTAAACAGGTGTGAATCTTACAGGCTTTACAGAATATTTTTTGGCATACTTCTTGATAAGAATAATTATTTGTAAACAGATACGCCCGAACAAGTAATCCAGGGCACGACTTCTTATAACAGAGCCAAACTTGAGCAACTTTAAAAAATATTACGGAGTTTAACATGAAAATAACTGACACGGGAGCAGTACACTGCCGACTCTGCCGCAAGTCTCCGCACTATATACTTGTCTCTTTAGTCTGCCTGACATGGATATGGGCTACCTGCCTTGTCGCAGGGGCTGCAACATACTATGTGGATGCAACAAACGGGAATGACAACAACCCGGGAACTTATACCAGTCCATGGAAAACAGCGGCAAAAGTCAGTAACTCCAGCTTTTCCCCAGGAGACCAGATATTATTCAAACGCGGAGAGACATGGCATGAAGGACTCTGGCTCAAGTGGTCAGGTACGGCAGATAACCCCATAACAATAGGGGTATATGGCGACACCAACGCACCAACACCTGTATTTGACGGAACATATCCCCTGGCAGTTACCTGGACGAATGTATCAGGCAATGTTTTCAGAACCACCTCACCATCATGGAACAACTATCCTGGCCTGCTTATCTATGACAACATTCCAATGCCATCAATATATACCATCGAATGTGCATCCAGTGTTGACAGTATAAAACCTGGCGCTGTGCTGATCCAAACAGAGGGTTACTACGGCAACTTCTGGGTTACAGCTGTAAACTCCCAGGAAAACAAACTTTACGGCATTACTTTTTTTACCGCCCCTGACAAATATTGGATAGCCAACAGCACCGTTCAGGTACGCCAGTTGGATGATGTTACAGGGGAAGAGATCAACGCATATGTGACTATATCTGAAAATGGGGGACTTCGTACAGAGCCTCAGAGCCTTAGCGCGCCGGGTCAGTGGTACTGGGACAGTGATACAGGCTCCATTTATCTCTATGCAGATTCTTTGGAAGCAGCAGAAAGCTCAGATGTGGGCTTTACCAACTGGGGATTTGTGGCAAACACCCAAGAATACATAAATATTGAAGACATTACTTTCAGGGGATTCAAGGACGTAGGAATATACCTTGCCTCGTGCAATAATTTCACCGTCAGGAATGTAAAGATATTTGGAACAGGCGCATCGGGCCATATGACCGGTATTTTGCTTAATGAAACTAATAACAGCCTTGTAGAAAACTCCAGTATAGATTACTCCCTAAGAACAGGGATAAGTATCTATCTCTGGAACTCTGAGCTCAGCGCATCTTTCAACACAATCTCAAACAACGAAATTCGTTACTCAGGCTCTGCCGGCATAAGTATCAATACAGACACTGCCTCACGCCAGACTTGTGTGCATCACAACACTATATATGGAAACCTCATAGAGGGTTCCAACCGCCTGTCTTATGATGCTGCAGGTATCTATCTGCTTAATATTGGCGATGGAAACCGAATTATTAACAACACCATAAGAGATGGCGGCTCTGTCCAGTTAAGAAGTGCAGGAATCATGGTAGACAGTGATGTACTGCCGGTAACCATTGATGGAAATATTATCGAAAACAACTCGCTAGGAGGCATAACTGCAACAGGAAGCTCACACCACATCACCAACAACACCATCAGGTATAATGGAGTGCAGTCGTGGCCTTCAGCACAAGTTCTATTTTTTACTGTGAAGGAGAATGCTTCCAACTGCACTGTCACGGACAACACCATGGATGCTGGAGACAACCAGTCCCTCTTCATGGTGCTTAACGGCCACCCAACCGATGGCGACTTGCCACATACCATTGATTACAACAACTATACTTCTACCAATCCCACGCCTTTTTGCTGGGTCAACAAATATGAATGCAGCGAACCAATTGACTTTGATACCTGGAAATGTGCATCAGGTACCCACATCGAAGATCATTCATACTATAATGGCACCCCGCCTCCCCCGGAACCCCCAACATGCGAGACAATAATTGAGCCTCCCACAGATACAAAGACGTACTATGTCAGTTATTCCACAGGCAACGACAACAACAACGGCACCTCTCCTGAACAGCCCTGGAAAAACATCTACAAGATTAGCCGGAGTCCAGCGGGCACCTTCGGGCCCGGTGATTCCATACTGTTCAAACGGGGAGATGTCTGGCATCAGGAAGGCGTGACCCTTAAGGACTCGGGCATGGAAGGCTATCCTATAACCATAGGTGCCTACGGTGACCCTGCTGATCCACCGCCACTCTTTGATGCCACCTATCCTGACTTTCCCTTTGCCATCCAGTGGGAAGAGGTTGACACAAATATATACAGAACCATCAACTGGAGCTGGGAGCCGGGTGTTGTATTTTACAATGGGACCCCAATGGCCCCAATAGCAACGCTTCAGTTCAGTTCCGACGTGAGCCAGGTAAGGCCAGGAGCCGTTCTTTTACAAACCGACGGATATTACTGCAATATGTGGGTGACATCTGTTGATGTTGCGTCAAAGCAGGTGTCCGGCATCACATTTTTTAATGACCCCACCCTTCACTGGTTATCGACCTACAATGTAGAGGTAAGGCAGCTGAATGATAGCGGTACTGAGGAAAAATTCTTTCTGACTCTCTCTCCTCCGGGTGGACTCATAGTGACTGTAAACAGCCTTACTCGGCCGGGACAGTGGTACTGGGACGACCAGGAAAAGTCACTTTATATTCATTCGGAGCTTAACCCTTCAGACGAAAATATAGAACTCTCCCAATATCGAATGGGCTTTAATCTCTCACGACTTGACTATATCACAATAAAAGACATCAATTTGAGGGGTTACAAAGAATGTGGTATCTATCTCTACGAATGCAACCACATAAACCTGGAAAATTTGAACATTACTGGAATCGGATCAGACGGCCACAGGAGTGGAGTTCTGTTTCATAATACAAGCTACAGCAGCGTAATTAACAGTACAGTGACAGATTCCCTTGTTACCGGAATAAGTATATACTCTATGAGTCCAGGGCCGGCTTACGGAATTTATAGCTGGAATAATACCATATCAGGCAATACAGTATTGAGATCAGGATCTGCAGGCATATCAGTAAGCGCTGATTTCCCAGGCCAGGCTCAGAATATAATTAACACCACCATATCCAATAACCTGGTTGAAGAGGCAAATACTCTCTCCTATGACTCAGCCGGTATTTATCTTCTTAACATCAGTACAGGCACACGGGTTACAGGTAACACCGTGAGAAACGGAGGCTCCAGGGAACTCAGAAGCGCAGGCATTATGCTTGATGCCAATGTAACAGCAGTTCACATTGAAAATAATATTGTGGAGAACAACTCCCTCAGCGGTCTTGCCATTACAGGAAAGGATAACATCATTACAGGAAACACCGTACAGTATAACTCTTTACCTGGAAGTGAAGGGGCTCAGGTTGTATTTTTCACTGCATTTACAAATGCATCAGGTTGTACGTTTGAAAATAATACTGTGCGTTCCGAAGAGGGCCAGCCATTGTTCAAGATACTGGACGGCAAGCCAACAACAGGTGATCTACCACATATGATTGACAACAACACATATGAGATCAACGCATTAACGGTAATTGATGAAACCTATCCCGCCTTCTGTAAGAACACCAACTACTCATGTGACGGACTGATAGACTTTAATCTCTGGAAGGTTACGGAATGTGGAGGGCTATCTGCGCCCTGCCGGGATGCGCACTCCACCTTGACCATCCTTGGCTCATCTCCAGCAGACTATGATCAAGACGGAGATGTGGACGGACTGGACCTGGCAGCCCTTGCCACTGGCCTCAATCCCACAGTCAGCGTAGATGAGTTTGCAGCCGCTTTTGGCAGGTAAACAGTTTCCAAACGCAAAAGCAGGGGCGTCTTTTCTAGGTGTCCCTGCCTTAAACTGCATCACCACTCCCCTCATTATTTTATCTATTTATCCCGTGGATCAGACAAATAAATTATTGTGCAAAAATATTTCATGTAATATCAAATTAATGCCGAATGTAATTTTAAACAGTTTTCACGTAAATTATATCATCATCCTAAAGGAGCTGTTTCTGCAAGGTTAGTTTGGTTGACCAACAATTTGACTGCCTTGACACGTACATTAAGTTCTTTCATATTCCAGGTGGGTGGATATGTGATGTCCGGCATAGGCCGTTACAGCGGGTCAACATACCTGAAAACGGATATCTGAAAAACAGGATGGACAGGGGAACCGCTCAGGGCTTTAGCACCAAAGGGGGAGGTGGACTGATGCAGAGGATAATGCGTAAACCGAAATGGATGGATTATAAGGTGAAACAAAAAGACAGTTCAGAAATTAAAACCAGCATAAAGGCGCTCCGATCCCTCTACAGAAGTGCCAGACGCATGGCATGTTCTGACGAAGACGCTGTCCTCCTGAACTTCCTAGTGGAAGACCTTATAAATACCACCAATTTTGAACGCATCCTTCTCCTTATCCTTGATCCTTCTGTTGAGTACCTTGAAACATACCTGGGATACGGCTTTAATGACACTGGCATAGAGGGATATCGGGTTCCGTTCAACAAGCTTGGAGGACTTCTGAAGCGGGTTTACTATGACAAGGAACCGGTCAATGTCATGCACTATTCCAAGCTAAAGGAATCACCCTGCTCATCAAAATTCTTCAAGGTGTACAGGGAAGACCTGGATACAGAAAGAGACAGTGAACGCAGGCAGAAGATAACCCTCTGTGTTCCAGGCAGTGGTCTGCCCGAGGAGGAGATGGACAGGTACAGTAGTATACAACATTACTCCATCATGTATCTCAATAAATACGATGAGATAATTGGATACCTGCTGGGTGATGTAGATGCCTTCATGATAATTCCCATATGCGACGATAAAAGTTTTTACGGATTTGTTCTTGCTGATAAGGTTGAATCAGGACAGGAAATTACCTACGACGAAATTCGTCTCTCCTCGGCTGTGGTAAAGCATGCCGCATTTGCAATTGGACGTGCAAGAAAACACCAGGAGATGCTCATAAAGATAGCAGATCAGCTTGAAGAGATTCAGCAGATCAAGAGTTTTTACCAGAGCATTATCCAAAACCTGCGAAGCGGCCTGGTGACCCTGGATCAGTATCTCAAGATCAACAGCGTAAACAGGGCAGCGGAAATGATACTTGGGTATGACAGCCGGGAACTCCTGGGAAAATCTCTGGATTTCTTCCTTTCTTACAGTGACAGCAGACACAAGTGTTTCTTCCTTGATACAGTTGATGAGGTTGATGCGGCAATGGGCATGGTCATTGAAGTTCCCATGCGCCGTAAAAATGGAGAGATATTCCCGTCTGAAATATGTTATTCAGTCATTACAGACAGTAATAATGAAATAAGCGGATTAAGTTGTATATTTCAGGACATAACAAAGCGCAAAAACATGGAAGCCCATCTTGCAAGGGTTGAGAGGCTGGCATCTCTGGGAGAACTTGCAGCAGGTGTTGCCCATGAGATAAGAAATCCCCTTGCAGGCATCGCAGGGGCACTCCAGGTCATGAGCCGAAGCCAGGACAAGGATAGCAAGCACTACACGATATTCAAGGAGGTATTTGACCAGGTAAAACGGCTTGATGGATTTGTAACCAACCTCCTTAAATTTGCCAGGCCCCGAGAATCCAAATTTACCAACATATATCTGGAAGAAATTATTCAAAAGTCTCTTTTCATGGTACATACCCAGATTGAAAATAAACAGATCAAGGTGGTTGAAAACTATGAAGAGAACCTGCCAAAGATACCAGGGGATGCTGGTCAGCTTCAGCAGGTGTTTATAAACCTGTTCATTAATGCCATAGACGCCATGGATCCTGGCGGGACCCTTACCATCAAAATTAGACTTGAGCTGAAACCGGATCATAAACCCGGAAACTGCAGTGAGGTACCAAAAATAAAGCTGCTCAATTTCCTGGCTGTGGAAGTCACAGATACAGGGAAGGGAATTGATAGCAGTTCTCATGAGATGATTTTTAACCCATTTTACACCACCAAATCCGATGGTACAGGCCTTGGGCTCTCAATCTCCCATAGGATTATTGAACAACATGGTGGCTCCATAACTGTTGAAAGTACCCCCGGAAAGGGCTCCACCTTTACAGTTCTCTTGCCTGTACAAAGTGACAGGCAGGCCATTGAAACTGAGACCATAGCACTTAGAAATGAGAACAGATAACAAAAGAGTGAAAAAACGGCGCCTTCTGGTGGTTGATGATGAAAAACTGGTCAGGTGGTCATTGAGGGAGGCCCTTAGTGAAGAGGGTTTCGTGGTTGAAACGGCTGCCTCAGGCAATGAAGCCCGACAGATATTTCAGGAGTTTGAGCCAGAGGTAATCCTATTGGATATACGCCTTCCGGATGCCAATGGCCTGGATCTGCTCACAGAGTTCAAAGAACAGAACAAGGACGTAATCATCGTAATGATAACAGCCTATGCCGATGCAGACTCTGCGGTTAAGGCATTGAAGGCAGGGGCAGAGGATTACGTTGGAAAACCCTTTGACCTTGATGAAATCCAGCACATTCTTGAACAGTGCTTTCTGAAGCAGAAACTCCACAGGGATGTTGATTTTTTCAGGAGGGAACAGCGCAAACGCTACAACTATGACAACCTGGTAGGAAACTCTCTTCAGATTATTGAAGTTTTCAAACTCATCAAGATCTGTGCTGAAACCGATGCAAAGATTGTTCTTGTCCTTGGTGAATCAGGAACTGGTAAGCAGCTTGTCGCCAGGGCAATACACTTTCATTCAGCAAGGGCCGATGAACCCTTTATCGAGACAAACTGTGCGGCCATACCGGAGCACCTGCTTGAAAATGAACTTTTCGGCCATGAAAAGGGGGCATTTACAGATGCCATCCAGAGAGAAAAGGGCATATTTGAAGCCGCAGATGGAGGAACCGTTTTTCTGGACGAAATTGGAGACATGCCTCTTTCCATGCAGTCCAAGATTCTCAAAGTTATAGAAACCAATACCTTCAGACGTCTTGGCGGCAGACAGGACATTGCAGTTGACATCAGGATTATTGCTGCTACAAACCAGGACCTTCAGGGCATGGCGATGCGTAATGAATTTCGTAAGGACCTCTTTTATCGCCTGAATGTAATGACAATCTTCATCCCGCCCCTGCGCGAACGCAAGGAAGACATAGATCCATTGGTCAACTACTTTATCAAACGGCTAAACGAGGAATATGGGAAACAGATAAACGGCATTGACCCGCTGGCCCTGAAATGCCTGAAAAGATATGACTGGCCTGGAAATGTCAGGGAATTACGTAATGCTGTGGAACGGGCAATGATGCTTGAAGACGGCAATGTCCTTACTGCAAGATATTTTAGTAAGGAAATTATTGAATATGCTGATCCTTCAGCCCCGGATACAGTAAATACAGGGCCTGCATCAGGCACTATCCCTGCCGCCACGAAAGAGACCGTCAACAAGCAGGGGATTATCTCCTTACCGCCTGATGGCATATCGCTGGATTATGTAGAAAAAGAACTGATACGCCAGGCGTTAATCAGGTATGACGGAAACCAGACACGGGCCGCAAAATGTCTTGGCATCAGCAGGGACACGCTTCGTTACAGGATTAAAAAACATAAAATATCACTATCTAATAATGCCTCAGAGCTATCCACGCATGCTTGATGGTCTCTTTCCAGGTGGTCTGATATGCAGCCCTGAAGTAGAGCAGCAAATAGCTTATCCTGTGAATATAGAAATAGAGAGTTGGGAAATCATAATTGATAAGTTTTTTGACCAATGGCAACAGTGAGGGAAACCGCAACACCACGTAGGCAAATTTCTGAAGCCTTACCACCTTGTCAATGTCGGGCTGGGATAACTGGCTGGTGGTGTGAGTATCTACCGGTTTTCCGGTGCTGATGGGCTTTTCAAGATAGCCGTTATCCAAGCAGTATTTTGCCAGGTCTGTTCCAGGAAAGGGCTGAAACAGGCTGGTCCATGCGCATCTCGTACCGATTTCAATATTAAGCTCCAAGGTCTTGAATGCATCTTCAAGTGTCTCCCCGGGAAGACCCATCATGTTGGTGGTAAAAAACTCTATCCCTGTCTCTCTAAGTATCTCAGCAGCCTTTTTTATACTCTTGTTTGAGAGGTTCTTCTTTAACACCAGATTCCGAAGCTCCTCATTACCAGATTCAAGGCCGAAACTGACGCGCTGACACCCTGCATCCTTCAATGCCTTTGCAATCTCAGGGGTCAGGAGGTCAGCCCGTATCTGGCACGAGAACGGAATGGCAAACTCCCTGCGGTAAGCCTCAAGAAACGGAAAGAGCCAGTCCTTTTTCAGGATGAATGTATCATCGTGGAAGTCAATGAAGTTTATCTTGTGCCTTGCGTGGACCTGGGCAATCTCCTGCATAAAATTATCCACACTTCTGAACCGGACCCACTGCCCAAGGCCACGTACCATCCCCACCATCTTTCTGTTAAAACAGAATGAACAGTGATACGGACAACCACGGCTTGCCATAAATGTAACCATGTTTGACTCATGAATAACCGGGTATTCGGCGTAAATTTCGCGGTCAGGAAACGGTACGGTGTCCAGGTCCACAAGGGGCCTCATTGGATTGCAGACAAGCTCACCATCTTTCTCAAAACCTAAGTTCCTGATCCCGCTTATGTCATCGCCCCTGTCAACAGCCTCCAGCAGCTCGGTAATTGCCCCCTCACCCTCTCCTACACATATTGCATCCACGCCATCTTCCAGTACTACCTTTGGGAAAAAAGTAGGGTGGGGCCCGCCAAAAAGGATAAGAGGAGAGGGATCTATGATGCGCTTCATCTGCTTGCCCAGGTTAAGATACTTGTCCTGATATCCTGTAAGAACGCTGAAACCCACCACATCGGGCTTGAATTTCTGAGCCTTTTCAAGGATATGCCTGTCTGAACCTATGGCAAATGCCACCTGGTGCCCTGCGGCTTTTGCCACTGCAGAAAGAGTCATAATGCCAAACTGCTCTACAAAGAGAGATTGTACCAGAAGAAGCCGTGCCATATTTAATTTCCTTCAGGATTGGGAGAATCAAGAGGTGTAGTGAAGGTACAGGGGTGGTAAAAGTTGAATAAATTTCGTTTCATAGCATTAAACAAGTCGGAAAGTAAACAAATGGCCGGATGTTGTCAATCCCGATCTTCTATCCTTTATTTTTGCTGAAAAAAAGTTAAATTACCTATGCAGGTCATACTAAAGCATCATTCCGTCCGTGCAGTCATGCAACATTAATGCCTTGACGTTTAACAAGAGGTCGCCATGTCCGCCAGCAACAACAAAGCCCCTGAATCCGTAATCAAACGCATAGAACAGCTACGTTCTGAAATAAACCGACACAACTACCTCTATTACGTCCTTGACAGCCCTGAGATCAGTGACGCTGATTATGATGCCTTGATGAACGAGCTCAAAGGGCTTGAAGAACAGTATCCGGAGCTGGTCACCTCTGACTCACCAACCCAAAGGGTAGGGGCACCGCTTTCTGAAAAATTTAATCCGGTTCCCCACACTGTCCCCATGCTGAGCCTTGACGATGCCTTCAGTCCCCAGGAGGTAATAGCCTTTGACCAGAGAGTCAAAAAATTCCTTAATAGTTCTCAGGAGATATCATACATGTTGGAGCCCAAAATGGATGGCCTGGCTGTGGAACTGATTTATGAAAACGGTATTCTAGTACAGGGCTCCACCAGGGGAGACGGGCTTGTTGGAGAGGATGTCACAGCCAACCTGCGGACAATAAGGTCTGTTCCTCTGAGGCTTATGGCTCCTTCAGAGGGATCAATACCTGAAAGGCTTGAGGCAAGGGGAGAGGTTTTCATACACCTTGCCGATTTCAGGGAGATTAACAGTAAACGTGAAGAGGCAGGGGAACAGCCTTTTGCAAATCCCAGAAATGCTGCCGCTGGCTCACTGCGCCAGCTGGATCCGGCAGTTACTGCCTCGCGCCCCTTGGACATTTTTTTGTATGGAGTTGGCGTTGTCAGCGGAAAAGAGTTCAAAACCCAGGAGGAGATACTTGAATATCTGAAAAGTGTGGGCCTTAAGACCAACCCTCTGGCCCAGCGTTGCAGAGGAATAAAAAAGGCCATCAAATATCACGAGCACATGACATCTATAAGGCCAGAGCTGCCCTATGAAATAGACGGCACGGTGATAAAGGTCAACAGCATTGAACTTCAGCAGAGACTGGGGACAAAGGCCAGGAGCCCCCGATGGGCAATAGCCTTCAAATTTGAGGCAGCCAGGGCAATTACCAGAATAGAAAAGATAATTCTCAGCATTGGCCGCACCGGTGCAGTGACACCTGTTGCAGTCATGGAACCTGTAAAGGTGGGTGGGGTTGTTGTTAGCCGTGCCACCCTTCACAACCAGGATGAAATACAACGAAAGGACATAAGGGAAGGGGACTATGTAATAATACAGAGGGCAGGTGATGTAATCCCTGAGGTTGTAAAACCGCTGAAGGAACGCCGCACCGGAATGGAGAAACCATTTCGCATGCCTGAATACTGTCCTGTGTGCGGATCAAAACTTGTCAAAAAACCCGGAGAAGCCGTGTGGCGTTGCCCCAACCCACAGTGTTTTCCAAGGCTCGTTAAAAAAATAACCCATTTTGCCTCAAAAAACGCAATGGATATAGATGGCCTTGGACCAAAGGTGGCAGAGCAGCTCATCACCAACGGCCTTGTAAGGGACATTCCAGATATTTATACGCTTACCCTGAGTGACCTTATAAGCGTTGAACGTTTTGGGGAAAAATCGGCCCAAAACCTTTTACAGGCGATTGAACAGAGCAAAACCACTACCCTTGCCCGCTTCCTGTACGCTCTTGGCATACGTCACCTGGGTGAGGTATCAGCACAGAGGCTGGTAGAGCATTTTGGCTCACTTGAAAAGATTATGGCCGCTGGTCCCGGAGAGATCATAAAGATTTCCGGAATCGGTGATGAACTTGCAAACTCGGTTGCCTCATGGTTTGAAGACCCCAAAAACAGGGAAACTGTTAAAAGGCTTCTGGCAGCAGGTATAAAATTCAAGGATGTAGCAGGAAAGGCGGGCAGCAAACATCTTGAAGGCATATCATTTGTGTTTACCGGAACCCTTCCAAACCTGAAGCGAAACGATGCAAAAAAACTGGTTCAGCAGGCCGGAGGTCGGGTTGTCTCTTCGGTTAGCAGGAAGACCGGCTATGTGGTTGCCGGTGAAAATCCTGGCTCAAAGCTTGAAAAGGCACAGAAGCTTGGAGTTCCTGTTATTTCAGAGGAGGAGTTTCTTAACATTGTCAAGTACAGTTAAAACACATGGAGGCAAGCCATGAAGGATAGAAAAAGGGTTCATGCCATAGTATCAGGCCTGGTTCAGGGTGTGTGTTACAGGGCGTCCACCCGTGATGCAGCTAAACAGATTGGCGGGCTTACCGGCTGGGTCCGCAACCTGCCTAACGGAACAGTAGAGCTTGAGGCAGAAGGGCCACCGGAAAAGGTTGATGCACTTATCAAGTGGTGTCATGAAGGCTCCCCCTGGAGCCGGGTTCGGGATGTTTCCGTTGAGGAACAGACACCTGTGGGAGTTGATGGAGATTTTGTAATCAGGTACTGAACAGGCTGTTCATGCAGGATTTATTCTTGTTACCAGGCAAGAAACAGTATATTTTACCGGGGTCAGACCATATTCCCGGCGTTTACCACCTGGGTATGGGATATTAAGGAAGTAAATAGAAGACATAAAACTATCATAAACATCCAAGGAGAATAAAGTTGTACGAATCATCAGACCTCAGGAAGGGATTAAAAATCCTCATAGACGGAGAACCATATATCATCACGGATTTCCAGTTTTCAAAACCCGGTAAAGGTCAGGCCCTTTACAGGTGCAAGCTCAAGAACATGATTTCAGGCTACACCATGGACCGTACGTACCGTTCAGGTGACAAGTTTGAGCCTGCCCCCCTTGAAGAATCCCACATGCAGTATCTCTACAATGATGCTGAGGGTTACCACTTCATGGACACCAAGACCTATGACCAGGTGATGCTGACAGCAGACCAGGTGGGGGATGCCAAGAACTTCCTTAAAGATAACATGGAAGTTGACATCCTGTTCTTTGAAAATACACCCATTGATATAACCCTGCCCATATTTGTAGAACTTGAGGTTACAAAGGCAGATCCTGGTGTAAAGGGAGATACTGCTACCGGCGCCACCAAGCCGGTTACCCTTGAGACCGGTCACAAGATAAATGTACCGCTCTTTATTGAGGAGGGCGAGCTGCTTAAAATTGATACCAGAACCGGTGAGTATGTTGAGAGGGTAAAAAAGTAGAATCTCTAATAGATATGCTCAAGCGCCGTGACCGTGTTATCAGAGCGTTGCGGCGCTGGTTTCATCAGCAGGGGTTTGTGGAGGTGCAGACCCCAATCCTCATCAATGCCCCGGCTCCGGAGCCTTCAATCGAGACCTTCTGTGTTCCTGGGGCCGGCATTTCACGTACCCATCCGGGAAAGCGTCACGACCTCTATCTAATTCCATCACCGGAACTACACATGAAGCGCCTCCTTGCCCAGGGCATGGAAAAAATTTTCCAGATTACCCCGGTTTTCCGCAGGGAGGAGTATGGAAAAATGCACCTTCCGCAGTTCACCATGCTTGAATGGTATCGTGCAGGCCATGACTACAGGACTCTCATGGAAGACTGTGAGTCCCTGATATCTGCCGCGGCCAGGGGAGCAGGGCTGGAAGATGAAATCCCCCTTGAAGGAGGTGGAGTATGCTCCATTTCAGGGCCATTCATAAAGATGACAGTAAATCAGGCCTTTGAAACCTATGCGGGCTGGATACCAGGGCCAGAACCAGACCCTGACAGGTTTGACATGGACATGGTGGAAAAGGTTGAACCATGCCTTCCAATGGACAGGCCTGTATTTCTTATGGATTATCCTGCATCAATGGCCTCCCTTGCCCGGCTTAAACCCTCAGACCCTGAAGTTGCCGAACGTGTTGAGCTTTATGCCGGGGGGATGGAGCTTGCAAACGGCTTTTCCGAACTGAACAATCCGGACGAACAGCGAAGGCGTTTTATCAAGGATATGGAAAAGCGCAGAGAGTCAGGGCTTAAATCCTATCCCTTACCTGAAGATTTTTTAAAAACCCTTGAAAACATGCGTCCTGCAGCAGGGATGGCACTTGGTATCGACAGGCTCCTGATGTTTCTTTTTGGCACACGGGATATAACAGAGGTAGTGGCATTTGCAGAGTAAGGGCACTGACAGGGAACTGGCAACCAGGCTCAGGATGTTTGCAGTTACACAGCCTGGCCTGGAAAATATTACAGGCCTGGAACTGGAATACCTTGGACTGCAATGCAAGGTTGTTGAGGGCGGAGTAGAATACACGGGCACTATTAAAGACCTTTACAAAACTAATCTCCACCTTCGCACAGCAAACCGCATAATTGTACGCATAGGACAGTTTAAGGTTACAAGACTTCCTGAAGTGGTAAAGCGCTTTTCCGCCTACCCCTGGGAACTTTACGGCATAGGCCCGGAACGTGCAGCCGCACCAGCCTTTCGTGTGACATGCCACAAATCCCGGCTTTATCACTCCGGGGCTGTTGAAGAGAGGGCGCTTCAGGGAATAGAAAAGAGGGTGGGCAAGTTTAACCACGAGTATAGTGGCTCAGAAAATCCTCCTCTGGTAATAATAAGGATTGTGTGCGATCGATGTACCGTAAGCGTGGACAGCTCTGGCATGCCGCTTCACATGCGAGGTTACAGGATAAAGAGTACAAGGGCACCACTTAGAGAAAACCTTGCCGCTGCCCTGGTACTGATGTCGGCGTGGGACATGAAATCCCCGTTTTTTGATCCCCTCTGCGGCTCAGGCACCATTGCAATAGAGGCAGCAATGATAAGCAGAAACATTGCTCCAGGGATTTTGAGGGATTTTGCCTTTACGAATTGGAAAAACTTTAACAAGGAACTCTGGGATGGAATAAGGGAGGAGGCTGAATCCAGCATATCTGACAAAGGTGCAGAGATTTACGGGGCCGATATTGACAGCCGGGCTATTAAGGCGGCAATTACAAATGCAGCAAGGGCAGGTGTTGCCCATTCAATAACCTTCAAAACCGGACGGTTTAGCTCGAACTCCGCTGCTCCATGCACAAATCCCGGGTGGATAATAACAAACCCACCATACGGAAGGAGGATTTCAGCCAAAAGGGGTGGTAAACAGGATATTTACCGTGAACTTGCCGGTGCATTAAGAAAAAATTTCAAAAATTGGGGCATTATCTGTCTGGCACCCGCCTCAAGAGACAATCCGCTTCCTGGGCTTAAAACAGATATTCTTTCAACATTTACAAACGGAGGGTTCAGGGTACGCGTCGCTGAGCACTGCCCCTCCTGAGCGTATTGCGTCTGTTGCCAGCAGCCGCATCAATATCAATTATCTTCGTGTCCCCCACATACTCCTTGGTTTCATAACAGCTTATGCCGGAAATCTTTCTGCTGATTGCAGTCATACGTTCCACCTCTGCGCTTATCGTCTCAAGCGACTTGTACAGGGGATCATGCTTATCCACCTTCTGCATTGCCATGTAGAGCATTCCGGAAACCGCCTGTATAGGCTGATTCAGCTCATGGGCTGCTGCCCCTGCCATCTGAAGCACGCCAGCCAGCCGTTCTTTTTCCATACGTTCTATCTGAAGTTTCTGCTCCTTTGATACGTCTGTCATTATTGCAACTGCCTGAGGCTCCTCATCCGGTTGCCTGATTACAGCTATATGCCAGCCAATGTACTGGGTTCCACCATTGTAATGCACCATTTTTACAGGAAAATAATGGCTTGTACGTCCACCCCTGAGTTCCTCAAGCTCAAGCATAACCACATTAAGATCTCTTGGGTCAACAAAATCAGTTACCGGTCTGCCTACAAACTCTGTCCTTGGCATACCTGTAATATTTAGTGCAGCACGATTGCAGTCTATAACTCTGAAATCAGCCAGGCTGAATCTTAATATACCTATAGTTGGCAAGCCCTCAGTCAGAAATCTGTATCTTTCATGACTCTTTTTCCTTATTGAGGCAGCACGGGCGAGCAAAATACGTGATCGTATGACATACCACATGAGAAGTGAGCAGAGTGTGAAAACCGCTATTATCAGGGCAGCACTTGCTCTAATAATCCTCTGGATATGTTCGACACCGTGCCAGGATATTAAAATACCATCAGGGCCCACTCCAGGACCTGTACTTACCACATGGGCAAATAGCTCCTGAAAGTTATAGGAATCCCATACAAGCCATACCGTAATACTGAGCACTACAACAAACATCATCACGCACAATATGGCCTGTATATTTCTTTTTGGGAAATGCACCATAGATCAAAAGATTATGAAAATCAGCACTGAGTTTAAAGTCAGCAGCTCAAAAACAGCTAAAAATTTTATATTGATATCCATAGACATTATAGATATCGACATAATGGATATAATCTTGAATGAACTGGTAATTTAGAGATGAGCTAATAAGAAGTGGTACTTATAGCACTTCTTGCATGGTCTTCCAGGTCCCAAACTCTTTAACTACTTGTTGATTTGGATAATTCCTAATTAATTTATTTGTTTTGGAAAAAATTTTTACTATAATGTTTCCGTTGTCTGGTTTCATTTAAATAAAAATTTCTTTATTTTCTCACATTATATTTTTCATAAAAATCGCTCATTAATCTGCATAATATCTCATTATGCAGAACCTGGATTGAGCGATTGTCGGATTTGCTGCAGATCCGCGAAAGAGGAATTTCCATAATAGTCGGCTATATGGGAATTCCTCTTACAAAGGAGATGCGGTGAATCCGGCAATCCCGAAGGGTTTCAAAAGTTGAAGAGTATTATAGGTGTAACTCCTTTTGATATCGTATAAAATTATGTCTTCAAACTTTTGAAACGCTCAATTCAGGCAGAAATATATGGTGGGGAATAACATAAAAAACCGCATAAAAGAGGGACCTAATGCAAGGATACACAGGTAAACTGCTTCACAAGCCCGGGCTGAACGGTGAAATATTAGAGCATCTTGAAAAATTTATTACTACCTGTATCGCTATGGAAAAATCACTTCTTCCGCCCATACCATATCTTGCAGCATGGCAAGGTGACAGAAAGAGGATATGGTACGAGTACGCCAGCCCAAGGTTAAGAAGATTACTTGAGTGTCCGGAAGGCGATCCTGCTGAGTGCATCAGACAAAAGGTACTTGACCGCAGGGAGTATCACTATACCGATTCCATTCATGCAACAGTTGAAGAACAGATAATCAGTGGCTCCAAGCTGCAATCAAAAAGGCTGGATCTCAGACAAAAGGTCATTGAACAGGGCAGGGTAGAGGCAATTTACAAACTTTCTGTTGGCACAGGTACTGTATGGCTTAAGGACCAGGCTATTATTATGAAGTTTCCTGGAGATGACATCTACCTATCACCAGGTTGTCTTACCGATGTAACCAAGGAGATGGAACAGAAGGAGCTGCTTGAGCGGCTCGGGTACTATGACGAGCTGACCGGCCTTCCAAGACGCTCTATCATGGACAGGATAATGGAAATAAATGTTGGACAGTACTGCAGGGGCCATATAGACGACTTCTGCTTCATACTAATTGATGTTGACCACTTCAAAAAAATTAACGATACCTGGGGCCACAAGGCTGGGGATTATGTGCTCTCAACCATGGCTGGGATCATGTATTCGGCTAAGCGCAAAGAGGATGAGCTTGGCAGATTTGGAGGTGAGGAGTTTTTTGGAATCTGCCAGGGAGATATTCAAACAGGACTTGCATTTACCGAACGACTCAGACATGTGGTAAACTCACACAGTTTTAAATGGAAAGGACATGATCTTGAGGTACGTTTTTCAGCAGGGGTGGCATCTGCAACAGAGCTTAAAAACTTAACAGAAGATGCACTTGTGGAACTTGCAGACAAACGGCTCTATCTTGCCAAATCAAGAGGCAGAAACTGCACAGTGATAGAGGGATAGGGTGACTTTTCTGCTACTCTTCTGTTAAAACCCGCACAGTAACAGGCATGCCCAGTCTTAATTCCCCATTACTGTTTTTTACAAAGCACCTCGCCCTGTAAACAAGCCTTGTACGAAGTTCGGTTGTCTGGACTGATTTTGGAGTAAACTCTGCCACAGGTGAAATGAAGCCTACCCATCCCTGGTACTTGATTTCAGAAAAACTGTCTGAAGTTACCTCAACCTTCATGCCCTTTTTAACTCTCCCTAAGGAAGGCTCAGGAATATAAGCCCTTACCCAGATCGGGTCTGTAAGTGCCAGGCTGAAAACCGGTGTATTTGGAAATGCCATAGAGCCTGGCTCAAGAATCCGATTTTGAATAATACCTTCTGCAGGTGAATAAAGTTTTGTGTCTGCTAGTTCTTCCTCTGCAAGTGCAAGGGCTGAAACAAGGGACTTGAGCTGTGCCTCTGCCCTCTGGATATCCTCCTTTCTGGGGCCTTCAAGCACAAGGGAAAGATGTTCTCGGGCGCTTTTCAAGGCTGCTTTTGCTGCCCGAAGCTCTGCCTCTGCGTTGTCTCGCTTCTGTTTTGAAACAAAATCGGTTTTTGAAAGCTTCTCAAGCCTGCGGGCTGTAATTTTGGCTAACTCAAGTCTTGCATCTGCTGCCTCTACCCTTGCCATGGCATCTGCCTTCTCCTGGGGCCGGCTTCCGTTTTTTAATCTGGCGAGAAGATCACGCTGTGCCACCAGGTCACTTTTAAGTTTTGCTACTGCATGCCTGTATCTGGAATCCTCAAGCTCTGCCAGAAGCTGGCCCTTTTTTACCTTGTCACCCTCGTCTACAAGGAGCTTTGCAATACGTCCAGTAGCATAAAAGGCAAGATTAACCTCTCTCACATCCACATTTCCGAAAATAAAAAGGTCATTTCCGTCATTCTGGGTGCCGTTGGTAAATACCTTGAACCCAAAAACTCCTCCGGCCACTGCTGCAATAATCAGGAAAATTAGGATTTTTTTTCTCTTTGGCATTCTAAGCCCCCTTCCCGTATCAGGAAAAGTCGTGGACTACTACCATGTCTCCCACATCCAGTGAATCAACTCCCTCGGCAATTTCTATAGCACAGTCGGAGATTGCTATTTTCATGAGCCTGCTGCCTGGATCCACGGGTTTTACATGAAGAGTTGCTCCGTTCCATGAGGTTTTTCCTAAGGAAAACTGCGTCCAATTTCTTGGGCCTGAAACAGGTGAATCAAGCACGGCTGTCCTTTTTGGAAAAAATGGCTGGGAAAATCCGGCAAGCCTTAAAATACCTGGTAACGCCAGTAGCATAAACGAAAGATAGTTAGAAGGAGGTCCTCCAGGCAAGTTAAAGATTACTGTATCACCGCACATGCCTAAACACACCCCCTTACCGGGTCCTATCTTGACCCGTCTAAACAGATACCTTGTCCCCACACTCTCCATAACCGGGACAACTATGTCTCTGTCTCCTGAAAGCAGGCCTCCGCTTGTAATAATTGCATCAAATTCCGAAACAAGGCGCTCAGTCTCCCTGGCCATGTCACTGAAATTGTCATGAGCTATAAATATCTCGCTATCAATCCCCCTTGATCTAAGCCATGACATTGTAACATAATGGTTACTCTGGAAGATCTGGCCGTGTGTCAAGGTGCTTCCCTGATTTACTATCTCACTTCCAGTTGCAAGCAGTGCAACCCTTGGTATTTTGAACACATCAGCACCCACAAGGCCGGATGCAGCAAGGAGGGCAACTGCTTCAGGCGTGATAACCTCACCTTTTCGTACTAGAAGCTGGCCTTTATCAAGCTCCCCGCCACGAGGCAAAATGTTCTTCCCAGGAACTGCATCAGCATACACCCTGACTGCTGATCCATCCTCATTCTCTTTCGCAAATTCAGATGCCAGTACCGCATTAGCACTCTCCGGTATTATGGCACCTGTCATTATCCTCAAAGCCTCACCGGATTTTATACCAGGCGATTTCGTATCTCCTGCCAACACAGTTCCCGCTATAGCCAGGGTTAACGGATTATTCTCTGAGGCTGTGCTTATGTCATCAGACACAACGGCATATCCGTCCTTAAGGGAGGTTGCAGAGCTAGGTGAATAAATTGTAGCAACAATGTCATGTACAGCAGTTCGACCTGACAGCCTTGATAGCTCCACAAATTCCGTGCCCTTAAAGGGTAATTCCTTTATTATTTCTCTTGCCCTTTGAAAGGATATCTGACATTCTTGTCCTAATATATTCATATTACCGGGTTATTTACAGTAAACCTAGATTGAGCGATTGTCGGATTTGCTGCTAATCCGTGAAAGAGGAATTCCCATAATAGTCGGCTATATTGGGGTTCCTCTGGCAAAGGAGATGCAGTGAATCCGGAAATCCCGAAAGGTTTCAAAACCGGAAATCTATAATTACTAATTCCTTTGAATTTCATTGAAAAAATAATTTTCCAGGTTTTGAAATGCTCAATCTAAAGTAAAGACTCTTTCAAGCCGTTATAATTGTGTGTAAAGAGCTAAAGACTTAAAGCTCAAGGCTGTACGATCGCAGTACCATTTTATCATCATAAAAACCACAGAGGTAGTACTGAATGACACTTGCTTCCAACAAGGACTGGCTTGTTGATCATAGAGACATCTATATAAAAAACATAGTAAAGGATTTTTTTAAGTCCTTTGACTTTTTTAAGAAACTTGATTCCAATTTTTCCAAAAAAGGCCTGTCATACGAGGGTATGGACAAATGGGTAGGTACCCAGGAGGCCAAGGGCATGCTATGGCATCTTAAAGATATGAGTCATTTAATGTGGAAGGATGCTGAACCTCAAAAAAATCCTGACACATTTCTTTTTGACTGGATGATTGGGACTCTCTTCCACGAGGCGATGAAACTCAAGGAAAACCTCTATGTTCTCATGCATTACCGTCCTGTATACCAGACTCTGCAGCTACCTCAAAATAAAAACACCTCTGAGGATACCTGTCCCATGTTTTTTCAGGAGATAAACGATGAGGTTTACAATAGTATCAAACGCATACGCTGCCTATATGAAAAGGCACTGGACAAACTGTACGCAATCACCGCTAATGAAAAGGACAACGCGCTGCTCATCCGCTTTATCCTTGATCAAAAGGATGAAAATCCCAATGGTTGGGAAAGAAAAAATGGTATCGGCTCTATTCTAAGGAACATTTTCCCAAACAACATGGATGAGGCGTACTGCATAGCAGGTGAAAGTTATCTTGAGGGCAGTTGGTACACAGAGGCGAAAAATGCCTTTGAACAGGCTCTGAAAATAAACCCCAACTGCCGTGAGGCCAAATCAGCGCTTCGCATCCTAGAAAAGCGATTAAACGAAATTGCCTTGCTTCTGGAGAAAGAATACACGCTGCAGCTTAAAAACGGCCATAAGCGTGACATTAAGTAATGGTTTCTAATCTTGCCTTAAAATTAACTGTTCAGCGCGTTTAGTTAATGAAGGCTGATAATTGGTCTAGTTTTTCTATTGATTGCACCGCCAAAATCTCGAAACTCGCTGGTACCTCGCTCAGCGAGAGGCGATTGTAGCTGCGCTTCCCCAAGAAAAACTACGAAATTATTCAAGGTCACTCCAAAACAAGACCATTTACCACGCTGAATAGATACCATTAAATTACTTAATTAACAGAGATTGACAATCAACAAAAACTGATTATTATACACGCATCCGATGCGGGGTGGAGCAGTCTGGTAGCTCGTCGGGCTCATAACCCGAAGGTCGGTGGTTCAAATCCGCCCCCCGCTACCAAAGAATAATCAAGGGTCATGGCAAATTAGCTGTGACCCTTTTTTTTGACATCGCCGTTTCACAAACAACCAACACAGCACATTAACCAAAGGAAAAATGCCGGTATCGTTTTAATACCGTATCTTATGCGGTTTTCTCAATATACTGCTTTATTGCGCTCAACAGTCGGCTATATACTTCATCCAGTGCCCCTTCTCCGTCTATTTCTGCAATTTTTTTCTGTTTCTTATAATAATCTGCCACAGGAGCTGTCTCATTATAAAAAAGCTCAAGCCTTTTCTTAATTACTTCAATACGGTCATCATCTCTTTGGATAGTATGGACACCCTCTGGGGGAGGATTAAACTCAATATGATAAATTTTGCCTGTTAGAGGATCCAACCGGCGTCCTGAAATTCTTCGTATCACCTCTTTATCCGAAACCTTAAAATATACCGCTATGTCAACTTGCCTATTATAATCAGGTAAAAATTCATCCAATAATACCGCCTGCTTGACTGTCCTGGGAAATCCGTCCAGGAGTATATTTTTCTCCCTGTTTGAATAACAGACGCCTTTTACAACTTCAACGGCTATTTCGTCTGAAACCAATTCCCCTCTCGACATAATATACGCTATTTTCACGCCCAATTCTGTTTTGGCTTTCACCTCCTGACGTAAATACTCACCCACAGATACAGGTAATATGTCATAATCGTTGCTTAATTTGGCTGCATGAGTACCTTTTCCACACCCTGGAGGACCTATAAAAACGATAGTGCTTGCCATAAAACCTTCCTCTGATTTTATATTTTTGTAACTGTTCTGCGTATTGATATTATAAGTTTGATAATTGGTCTTGTTTTTCTAAGGCTAGCTACGCCAAAATCGCGAAACTCGCTCGTGCCTCGCTCAGACCGACGCGTTTTTCTGGCTGCGCTTCCCCAGGAAAAGCTACGAAATTATTCAAAGTCACTCCAAAACAAGACCAATTATCACCCTGAATAGATTCATATTTTTTTGCATTTAAGCGTGGTAAATACAAAAGCGTATTATGGCCCGTCAATAAACATAATTTCGAAATCAATCTCTAATTACAACCACCTAACACTATTTCTTTTATTTCATCAAAGTGTTCCACGTGAAACATCGCATCAAGATGGTTATTTTTATAGGCAATCAAAGGAATACCAGCTGCTTCTGCAACATACTGATCCACTACAGTATCCCCAATATAAACAGCTCTGTTTGCAGGAATATTGAAGTACTGCAGAATATTATAAATACACTCTGGGTCAGGTTTGGCCTTTTTTACATCAAGGGCACAAACAATTTTATCGAATAAAGTATCAAGGCTGTACATTTTTACCAGCAACGGCATAGTGGTAGTACGATTAGTGGCAATAGCCGTAGGAATATTTTTTTTTATAAATGAGACAGTTTCCCTCATACCAGGCTCTTCAGACATGTATTTCAAAAAATCATCATAAGATATATTTTTAACTTCCTGCTTAGCTCTTTGTAAGACTAATTGAGGCAAACCGTTCAAAAGAAAGGCAATGGACTCATCAGCAGTGTGACTATGACAATATTCCAGTTGCAGCTCTGACATAGCAGGAAGAGAAAGCCTTTTTAACAATTCGTTATAATACTGACGGTTAGCCTCCTTTGAATCAAACAACACTCCATCACAGTCAAAAATAACCAGATCAAACTTTTTTTTATTCATTTAAGACTCACAAATAGAATTAACTCTGTTTACGAAATTAAAGCCGGAGAGTTTTAAATCAGAAGAATTTATATTTTTGGATTGAACTAAAACCTGATGACTCTCGCCCATGCCCTGGGGTAAAATTAACATCTTAACCGCTGCCATTTCAGTCGAAAACGGGTCAACCCGCTTATAAATTTTCCTGAAAGTAGCCTCAAAATCCAGTCCTCCCAAAAAGGCATACTGAGGCGCAAAACCTATGGGCTCAAGCCCGTACTCCTTTCCCCATCTGCACAAGTCTGTGAAATTTACATGGGATGTGATGTCGATAAAACCAGGGTTCTGAAGCACATTTTCAACCACATTCTGAGAATAGTAACCCAACAGAGTGCCTCTATTCCTATGAGGAGCGAAAAAGTTATCAGCAGAGTAACCATAATCAATGGTCAAAACGAATCCCTTTTTTAAGACACCTGATACCTGCCTGATCCAATTTTTTGCAGCAAGATTAATCTCAGTTCGATACGGCGATGGAACTTGAAACGGTAACGTGACCAGGTAATTATTAAGATCATGATCAAGGATAGGATTTAAAATATCGACAAATGCCCCTTGCGAATCCAGATCCACATAAACCTCAAACCAATCATTATTTTCCTTATGAACCAGATGGACTGGAAAAGAATCCACTAGCTCATTAGATATAAAGCAACCACGGAACTCTTCAAGATTATCTAAACCATCCACCCATTCCACCTTTGAAGGCAAATTTTCGAGATTTGATCTCTGAATAGCCCTTGTTTCAGAATGGGGCTCAACTATGACATATTTGATTTCTGAAAGGGCACTACATTCATTAGCATGCCTCAAAATATCCGCTGCCAGATAACCAGCTCCGGCTCCCATCTCTACTATTTGAAAATCAGACGACGAGGTATATTTGAAAAATTCCTCTATCTGATTACATAGTAAGGCTCCAAAAAGCCTGGATGTATGAGGCGAAGTAACAAAATCTCCCCTGCCTCCTGCAGGAAACCTGGATTTTGTGTAATACCCAAACTCATCGTGATACAAGGCTATAGACATGAATTCCCGAAATGGAATAGGCCCTGATTTTTCTATTTTGTTTTTTATTATTGCAGATAGTTCCATTTTAGAATTGTAGCCATTAATTTTTATTAGTGAACAAGATTTGTTACCCTCTATGGATTAAAGTAATAATCTCAAAGGAAACAAACCTCACCTACATAAAATCTCTCTGGATATCAAATCCTGAATTTGAAAGGTTCAGCGTATTTTTACATTGTTTTTTTTTCGCAAACAGTTAGAATTTCAAAATCAGACATAGCTTCTACTATTGTTAATAAAGCCGTTGATAATTTGATAATAACACGTTTTGCCTCTGAAGCTCATTTTTTGTAACAGTTTTTTCAAGCTGCTTATTAACAGCCTTAACACAAAATATATGTTGAAAATCAGCATGTTAAAAACTTATTAACAAAACAAACATTCCTTATAATAATAATTTTTTGTCTTTATATAATGGAGAAGAATTATGCTTCATGTTGTAGTTGATAGGGAAAAGATAGTTGGGCCACTCCAGAAAGTGCAGTCTATTGTAGATAAAAAGACGATCATGAATATAATCAATAACGTCTTTATTTATACTGATGACGAAAATTTGTTTCTGGAAGCTACAGATCTTGAAATCAGCTATCGGGGAAAAATACCCTGCAAAATACTGCATCAGGGAGCTGTAACGGTTAATTCACGAAAGCTCTATGAGATTATAAGGGACTTTCCTTCTCAGGAGATCGAATTTAAGGAAGATGACAATTACTGGATTACAATAGGCGCTGGTGAGAAAGCGGAATACAAGATTGGAGGCCTGCCTCCGGACGATTTTCCAAAATTCAGACAGATTAACTCTGAAAATTATACTGATATATCTTCAAATACACTCAAGTCTCTTATAGATAAGACAATTTTTTCAGCATCGTTTGATGAGAAAAAATTTGCATTATCAGGTATCTTTGTACAGCAGATAAATGAAGGGTCTGATCCAGAAACCACCACATCGCTTATCAGAATGGTAAGTTCTGACGGCCACCGTTTAAGTTTAATGGAATCAGAGGTGGATTCAGAGCATTTTGACCTTACCAAGGGGATAATTCTGCCACGAAAGGGCGCACAGGAGATAAAAAAGATAATCGAGGAGAAGGAAGTTGCCCGCCTTGGAGTAGATGAAAAATTTTGCTTTGTCCATAGCGGAGATGATCAACTTGTAATCAGGCTGATTGAAGGGACGTTTCCAGACTATAGGGTAATAATTCCGGAAACACGGGAGCGGTTTTTTACATTCAAAAAAGAACTTGTATATAACGCCTTAAAAAGAATCTCTGTGTTATGCTCAGATAATATATTCAGGGGAGTAAAGGCCTCTGTTGCCCAGGGCGCCATGGAAATAGAATCACTTGATAAAAATCTTGGAGAGGCCAGGGAGATTGTAGAGGTCACATTCGATGGCGAGCCATTTGAAATTGCCTTTAATGCGAAGTATATGATGGACGCCCTTATGGTAATGGATTCAAAAGAGGTGATTCTTACGGTTAACAATTCGGACTCGCCATGTCTCCTTACAGGGGAGGATGATCCGGGATTTTTGGGTCTGATAATGCCCATGCAACTTGAAACAGAGTAATAAAACTTGAATCAGGGCGAGCAAAACAAGATTTTTAACCAGTTAGATATTCGGAGAATACGGTAATTTTATGTCAGATAATCAGTACGGTGCAAAACAGATAAAAGTTCTTTCAGGTCTTTCAGCAGTAAGGAAAAGGCCTGCTATGTATATTGGTAATACTGCAATTGAAGGTCTTCACCACCTTGTCTATGAGGTGGTTGATAACAGTATTGATGAGGCACTTGCAGGATTTTGCACTGAGATACATGTAAAACTGCTGGAAAATGGCGCCGTGGTGGTTGAAGACAATGGACGCGGCATTCCTGTGGACATGCATCCCACTGAAAAGGTTCCAGCCATTGAGCTTGTAATGACCAGGCTGCACGCAGGTGGCAAGTTTGATCATCAAACCTACAAAGTATCAGGCGGTCTCCACGGTGTTGGCGTGTCTGTGGTAAATGCCCTTTCTGTTTATCTTGACGTGGAAGTTTACAGGGATGGAAAGATATATCATCAGCATTATGAGCGGGGAATTGCAACCGGCGAGCTTGAATGCCTTGGGGATACCACCAAGAGGGGAACTCACATAGAATTCTTGCCTGATCCAGAGATTTTCAAGGAAACTACAGAATTCCAATTTGATATACTGCAGGCAAGGATGCGAGAGCTTGCCTTTCTGAACCCTCAGATAAAAATAACGCTTGAAGATGAAAGATCAGGAAAAAGTGCCACATATCACTTTAAGGGAGGAATTGTCTCATTTGTTGAATACCTGAATAAAAACAAGGATGTTGTAAATGATAAACCCATATACATTCAGGGCGAGAAAAATCAGGTGCAGGTTGAGGTAGCCTTACAGTACAACAGGGGCTATTCAGAAAAGATTTTAAGTTACGTAAATAACATAAGGACAAAAGAAGGCGGATCCCACGTTACAGGCTTCAGGCAGGCGTTAACAAAGTGCATTAACAAATATGCAAGCGATGATATTGTGCCGAAAAAGCTGAAGGAAAAACTGGGGGGTGATGATGTCAGGGAAGGTCTGACAGCAGTAATTTCTACCCGGGTGCCAAATCCACAGTTTGAGGGGCAGACAAAGACAAAACTTGGAAACAGTGAGGTCAGGTCTGTTGTCCAGTCAATAGTTCACGAGGCGCTTTCAACATACCTTGAAGAAAATCCCAACGAGGCAAAGAAGATTTTAGCTAAAGCCGTTGATGCAGCACGGGCCAGAGAGGCTGCAAGAAAGGCAAAGGAGCTTACCCGGAAAAAGGGTGCAGGAAATGACATTTTGATGGCTGGAAAACTGGCGGAATGTCAGGAGAAGGACCCTGCCAGAAGGGAAATTTATATAGTAGAGGGTGACTCTGCAGGCGGAAGCGCAAAACAGGGCAGGGACCGAAGCAATCAGGCCATTCTCCCCTTACGGGGCAAGATAATGAATGTGGAAAAGGCAAGGTTTGACAAGATGCTCTCCAGCGAGGAGATAAGAAACCTCATTGCAGCACTTGGAACAGGAATAGGCGCTGAAGATTTCGATGCATCGAAGGTACGTTATCACAAGATAATTATCATGACAGATGCCGATGTTGACGGGGCACATATCCGAACACTGCTTCTTACATTCTTTTACCGCCAGATGCCTGCCCTGGTTGAATCCGGTTTTCTCTACGTTGCACAGCCACCTCTTTACAGGGTTGCCTGGGGAAAAAAGAACGAACTCTTTCTGAAAGATGATGAAAGCCTGGATAAGTTTCTGTTTGAAAGAGCGATTAAAGATGTTCAAATTCGGCCTCACGGATGGGACCGGAATATTTCAGGAAAGAAGCTGATAGAAATTCTATCAAAAATTTCAAGTTATCAGGATGCGCTTATTGCGGTTGAGAAAAAGGGTTGCTGGAAGGAGCTGGCAAAGGCACTTCTTGAACTTGACATAACCTCTTCCGATGCCTTTAAAGATGAAGAGTATGTTGTTGATATAGCATCAAAACTTTCAGAAAAGGGTTTTATAACAGGAAAGGTAAAGCCCTGTGGTAACGAGATGCCAGGCTATGAATTTACAGTTGGTATGAAAAATCTGGCATATCTTACCTCAACCATTGGTCCAGAGTTGATGAATATGCCCGAGTTCAAACGCCTTGTAAAAATATATGGTCAGATGTCCGATTTTGATACCAACCCCGTGGATCTGATTCACAATGACGAGATAATAAAGACCTGCAAAAGCTCTGAAGAGGTAATTGAATACTTCCGTATAGCCGGCAGAAAAGGGATAAATATTCAAAGATATAAAGGTCTTGGTGAAATGAATCCTGAACAGTTGTGGGATACTACGATGAATCCAGAAAAGAGAACCCTACTTCAGGTAAGCATAAGGGATGCAGATGAGGCTGAACTTCTGTTTACCACGCTGATGGGTGAAAAAATTGAACCAAGACGCCAGTTTATACAGTCTCACGCACTTGAGGTAAGTGAGCTGGATATTTAAAAAAAATTGGTATCTATTCAGCGTGGTAAATGGTCTTGTTTTGGAGTGACTTTGAAGAATTTCATATTTTTTCTTGGCGAAGCGCAGTCATAAAATCGCGTCTGTTTAAGCGAGGTACGAGTGAGTTTAGCGATTTTGGCGGAGCAAGCCTTAGAAAAACAAGAAATTGTTCTCTGGAACGGAAAAACAAGACCATTTACCAACATCGTTGAATAAATGCGCTGAACAGTTAAAAAATTTGATGTGGATTGAACATTTTAAAATTTTGAAACGCTCAATTCCATATAGTGTTATCTGTAACCCATTAACTGATCTACTTTTTTTCTTATCACCGTCCTTCTCCCCTGTTTGAATTATAAATTTCCCAAAAATTGAAAACTCATTTTTCAACACTGCACTTGCTAACATTGTCTGAATGAGTTAATTGAAAGTGGGCAGTTTTTAAGCTGCAGTCAGGTCACTGTTTTTTGTTTTGTTCCTGGATTTTTTATGCCCGTCTTCACCACTACGTCCGGGATCAGCTAACCAAAACCTGACTTTTAAAGCACATATAGCAGGCTGTTTTATAAATCCGGAGTAGTCGCTCAGGAGTGATATAATGCTTGAACAAAAATTAGAAATCAGGAAACTCAGGACAAAACTCAAGCAGCACATGCAGGAGGCAGTGCCTGATGCCCATATTGATTACTGCCTTACGTGTGGAATGTGCGTAAGCGGTTGCCCTGCATCTGGCATAGAGGACATGGATCCCAGAAAGTTTTTGAGGCTTCTGGTACTGGGCCAGGATGAAAAGTTACTGGAAACTGACTGGATTTATTCATGTACCATGTGCCAGCGATGTGAATATGCATGCCCCATGAAGATTAATGTAGGACGTTTTGTTTATGAGCTCAGGGGTATGCGCCCAAAGGATAAAAGGCCCAAAAACCTGCAGCGTTCCTGTGATCTTCAAAAAGAATCAAACAGCACCGGCATCCCCAATGATGATTTCGTATGGGTAGTAGGCGACGTACTTGAAGAAGTAAGGGAAAATGAGCCTGAGTGGGCTGATCTCCAGGCACCAATAGATAAAAAGGGTGCTGAATTTTATCTGAATCAGAATGCCAAGGAACCAACAGTCGAGCCTGAGGAGATGGTACCGCTATGGAAAATACTGCATGTTGCAGGCGTGGACTGGACATATTCCTCAAAATGGTGGGACGGAGCAAACTATTGCCTGTTTTCCGGGGATCCGGAAGACTGGGAGAAGACGGTCAGGAACCAGGCTGAAACAGTAGATGCCCTGGGGGTGCGATATTATATCAACACTGAGTGAGGCCACATGTACTATGCGACCCTGGAAGGGTTGCGCAGATTTAATATCCCGCACAAATTTGAATTTGTAAGCATTATTACCCTTTATGCCAAGTGGATAAGGGAGGGGAGAATCAAGGTTGATTCATCCTGGAATACAGAAGGACTGAAATTTACCGTTCAGGACCCGTGCAAGCTGGTACGTCAGGGAATTGGAGATGAAGTTGCCGATGACCTGAGATTTGTAATCAAACAGGTTGCAGGTGAGGAAAACTTCATAGAGGTCTGGCCAAACAAGTCAAATAACTACTGCTGTGGGGGAGGAGGCGGCGCCCTTCAGGCCGGTTTTTCTGAAAACAGAAGGAAATACGGCAAAATCAAATTTGACCAGTTGGCAGCCACAGGTGCAGATGTAGTAATTACGCCATGTCACAACTGCCATACCCAGGTTCTTGATATATGCAGCCACTTTGGGGGTAAATGGAAGACGACCCACCTGTGGAACTGGCTTGAAAAGGCCCTGGTACGCGATAAATAATTTATTGATTACTTTCAGTCAATTAAATTAAATCCTACTAAAGAAATGGCCTGTTTGTACTGTTCTGAGCGTTTTAGTTAAAAAAAATTATTCAGACAGGCTTCACGTACATGAAAATTTCGGGGATTATTTCATGAGTAATAAAAAAAATCAGCAGGGAAACACAGGTGCCTTGTCAGAGGTTTCCGGCAGCGTTCTCGTTGTTGGAGGCGGAATTGCAGGGGTACAGGCTGCTCTAGACCTGGCAGACAGCGGTTTCTATGTGCATCTTGTTGAAAAGAGTGCTGCCATTGGTGGAGGAATGTCACAGCTTGACAAGACATTTCCAACCAATGACTGTTCCGCCTGTATCCTTTCTCCAAAGCTTGTTGAATGCGGACGCCATCTTAATATAAACCTGCTTACACTGTCAGAACTTGTCTCCCTGGAGGGTGAGCCGGGTTCATTCAAGGCTGTTGTAAAGCAGAATCCCCGTTATGTTGACCCTGAAAAGTGTATTGCATGTGGAACATGTGCTGAAAAGTGCCCTAAAAAGGTGGTTAATGAATTTGACATGGGCCTTGGAAAGCGCAAGGCAATATATCTGAAATATCCCCAGGCAGTTCCCCTGAAATATGCCATTGATGCCCAGCACTGTATCTGGCTTAACAAGCCAGGCAGGTGCGGCATGTGTGAAAAGGTATGTCCTTCAAAGGCCATCAACTTTGACGACAAGCCAACTGAGCATATGCTTGAAATTGGATCTGTCATAATGGCCCCGGGATTCAAGCCCTTTGACCCTTCAAGACTGGACTATACAGGCTACGGCAGGCTTCCGAACGTAGTGACCTCCATGGAGTTTGAAAGGCTTTTAAGCCCCTCAGGTCCATGCATGGGCCACATGGAAAGGCCCTCTGATGGAAAGGAACCAAAGAAGATTGCCTGGCTCCAGTGCGTAGGTTCAAGGGATATAAACAGGGCCTGTCACGGTTACTGTTCATCTGTGTGCTGCATGTATGCAATAAAGCAGGCAGTTATTGCAAGAGAGCATTCTGAAAGCGGTGACCTTGATGCCTCAATCTTTTTCATGGACATGCGTACACATGGCAAGGAGTTTGAGGAGTACTATAACCGTGCAGCTTCCGAAGGGGTAAAATTTCACAGGGCACGAATACACTCGGTGCTTCCATCCGGAGAGAATGATAACCTCAGGGTCAGATATGCCGGTGAGGACGGTGAGATAAGGTATGAAGATTTTGATCTTGTTGTCCTTTCAGTAGGGCTTGAGATGCCACAGCAGGCAATAGAGCTTGCAGCAAAGGCTGGTGTTAGCCTTGATGCAGACAAGTTTATTGTAACTGATCCATTCAAACCGGTAAGCACAAGCCGTAACGGCGTATTTGTATGCGGTGCAGCGGCTGAGCCAAAGGATATTCCCCAGTCTGTAATGGAGGCAAGCGCAGCGGCACTTGAGGCAGGACGCATACTCGCCCCGGCACGCTGGAAGGATACAAAGAAAAAGGAATATCCCCCGGAAAAGAACGTATATTCCGAGCCTCCCAGGATAGGTGTTTTTGTCTGTTCCTGTGGAATTAACATTGCCAGCGTTGTGGATGTAGAGGCGGTTACTGAATATGCGAAGACACTTCCAGGAGTTGTTCTTGCGCAAAACAACCTCTTTACATGTTCACAGGATACCATTGACCAGATGGAGGAGACCATCAGGAAAGAGGGGCTTAACAGGGTTGTTGTTGCATCATGCACGCCCAGAACCCATGAACCGCTTTTCCAGGAAACCTTGAGAAATGCAGGCATAAACAAATACCTGTTTGAGATGGCCAATATCCGTGACCAGGATTCATGGGTTCACCAGAACGAACCGGAGGCAGCCACGGAAAAGGCAAAGGACCTGATAAGGGTTGCGGTTGCAAAGGTCAGAGGAGATGCGCCTCTTCCGTATAACAGCGTAAAGGTTACAAAGTCCGCACTTGTTATAGGTGCAGGTGTTGCAGGAATGACAGCAGCGGTATCACTGGCAGATCAGGGATTTCCTGTAACCCTGGTGGAACGAAAGGACGACATAGGCGGGCATGCCCGTAAATTTTACCGCACTTGGCAGGGTAACCCGGTGCAGGATTATCTTGCCTCCCTTGTTGATACTGTAAAATCCCATGAAAACATAGACCTTAAATGCGGTGTGAGCGTTAAGGGGGTATCGGGTTCTGTTGGAAATTTTACAACTGTTCTTACAGACGGAACCGAGCTTAAACACGGTGTCTCAATAATTGCAGTTGGCGCAGGGTCATTCAAACCTGACAGTGACAGCAGATGGAACTACCTGTACGGCAAAAATCCCAATGTTCATACCCTTCTTGAACTTGATCAGAAGTTCATTGCAGAAGACAGTTCCCTCTCAGGCATTAACCAGACGGTGTTTATCCACTGTGTTGGTTCACGTGTACCGGAAAGGCCCTACTGCAGCAGGGTTTGTTGTACCCACGCAATAGATCAGGCCCTGAAACTGAAAGAGCTCAATCCGGATATGGATATTTTCATGCTTTACAGGGACATACGCACATACGGTCAGCGTGAAAGGCTGTATCAGGAGGCAAGGGCAAAGGGAATAATTTTTATAAGGTATGACCTTGAAAACCTTCCGGCTGTTACTGAAGAGGGTGGAAACATAAAGGTAACGGTGAAGGACCCCATCATTGATGCAGAGGTGGAGCTTAATCCTGACATGCTTGTTCTTGCCACTGCAGTTCGGCCAAAGGTTGATGTTCATGATTTGGCTAAATTCTTCAAGTGCTCCATCAGGGCAGACGGTTTTCTTATGGAAGCACACATGAAGCTCAGGCCGGTTGATTTTGCAACAGACGGCATTTTCCTGGCTGGACTGTGTCATTATCCAAAGCCCATGGATGAGACCATAGCCCAGGCCCAGGCTGCAGCCTCAAGGGCCTCCATAGTGCTGTCCCAGGATGAGATACCTGCAGAGAGTATCACAGCCCAGGTTGATCCGCGCAAATGTACAGGTTGTGCCGTATGTACAGAAGTATGTGCGTACAATGCGGTGAGCATTGATGAGGCAACTGAAAAGGCGGTTGTCAACGAGGCAATGTGCAAGGGTTGCGGGGCCTGTGTGGCAGGCTGCCGTTCCGATGCCATTACCCTTAAAAACATGGGTAACGAACAGATAATGGCAGAGCTTGAGACTATAATGGACAACTGGTAGCGGAGGGGTTGGGTCACACGGTCTTGATCCAGCCAGAGTTCCAGGGCGCTTCCTGGATTGAACAGCCCGGGTAGAGTCAGCAAATACGCATTAGTCAGTTAATAACTGAATATGGTGAAATAAATGGGAACAACATCTGAAAAAAATTGGGAGCCCAAGATAGTGGCGTTTCTGTGTAACTGGTGCAGTTATGCAGGCGCTGACCTTGCAGGCGTTAGCAGGTTTCAGTATCCACCCAATATTCGAATCATCCGCCTGCCCTGTTCCGGAAGGGTGAGCGCCAACATGATACTTGACGCCCTGCGTTCAGGTGCTGACGGAGTGCTGGTTTCCGGCTGTCATCCTGGAGATTGCCATTACATAAGTGGAAACCTGTTTGCAAGGCGGAGGTTTGCATTGCTTAATAATCTGCTTGAGTTTGTAGGAATTGAACCGGGCAGGGTGAATTTTTCCTGGGTTTCAGCCTCAGAAGGTGAACAGTTTGCAGAGGTGGTTAAGGAAGTAACTGACAAGGTGAAAAAACTGGGGCCGTCAACACGTCTTGTGAAGAGAATAGGATAGAGGCCATGTCAACAGTAAACGAGAAGATTACAGAGAAGATACGCTCCGAGGCTCAACGGCTTCTTTCAACAGGTGAAGTGGCAGCCTTTATTGGATATGAGGCCGGAAGCCTTCCCATGAGCGTCAGGCCCTTTGTGGCCAGAAAGCAGGAGGATGCTTCCAGACTGGTATGGAACAGTTTCTGTGTTCTGAACCTTGCAAACTACCTTCCGGCCCTGCTGAAATCATTTGAACCGCCAAGACGGCCTGGTGATCCTCCCCCTGAAGGCCCTCTCCCAAAGGTTGGCATTCTTGCCACAGGATGCTGGTCAAGGAATATCGTTGTACAGATAAAGGAGAATCAGGTTGACCGGGACAGGGTGGTAATAGTGGGTGTTCCAAGCAGGGGTATGGTAAGCGCCCGCAAGGTAAAGGAGGCTGTTGGAGAAAGGGATATTCAGACCTGCATTGAGGAGGATCATTCCCTTAAAATCTGCGGTGAGGGGTTTGAGCAGGAGCTTAACCGATGGGACGTGGTAAGGGATAACTGCAAGACATGCGTACATCCTGACCCTGTAATTTACGACATCCTTATTGGTGATCCTGCTGGTGAGCGCCAGGTTCAGGACCGTTTTGCCCAGGTTGATGAGATAGAGCACAAATCACTTGAAGAACGCTGGAACTGGTTTGCTGATTCATTTTCTTCATGCGTAAGATGTTATGCGTGCCGTAACGCATGCCCGCTCTGTTACTGCCCCACCTGTTTTGTTGATGACTCAAGGCCCCAGTGGGTTGGAAAGAGTACAGAGCAGACAGACACAATGCTCTTCCACATACTCAGGGCCTATCACTGTGCTGGCAGATGCACTGACTGCGGCTCGTGTGAAAGCGTTTGTCCAGTGGGGATTCCAATGAGGCTTCTTACCAAAAAACTCAACAAGGACGTGCTTGAAATGTATGGAAGCGAGGCAGGAATGTCACTTGATGAACCCCTGCCCCTTACCACGTACAACCCGGCTGATCCCCAGGGATTTGTCCTTACAGAGAAGTCTGAGAAGGGAGGGGACAGGTAATGAAGGCCTTGAAACTTGACAGAAACGCAATTGGACAGTGGCTTTCAAACATGGCCGGGGAAAGGGATATTTACGCTCCAGCCTCTGATGGTCCGGCAAAGGGTACATGGACACTTCTTACCGATTATTCCATGCCTGAAATAAAACCGGGGGTTCCGGCAAGACCAGTAAAAAATTTTCTTTTTCCCCAGCCGGAAACACTTCTCAAATTTTCTATTGTCCCAACAGACCCTGACTGCTGCCTGCCATCTGAGCCAGAGGAAAACGGAAGAAAAAACGTGGTATTTGGTGTAAGGCCATGTGATGCAAGAAGCATAGGGCTTAATGCCTTGGCCTGCAAGGCAGATACATATTATCAGGCAAACATGGATAAAAATGCCATTATTGGCCTTACATGCAGCCAGGTCTGTTCAACATGCTTCTGTTCTGAAACAGGCGGATCACCAATGGGAACAGAAGGTTGTGATGTATCTCTTACCGAAATTGATGGACGTTATATAGCCCGTGCCATGACTGAGCGTGGAGAGGAGTTGCTGGCCCTGGCTGAATCGTTTGGTAAAGAGGTCACTGATTCGGACTTCTCTGCAGTTGAAGCACTTGAGGAAAGGGCAAGATCAGGTTCTGATGAGATAAGGAATCCTGAAGAGCAGCTTAGGAAAAAGGACCTGATGGAGCTTTACAATGCCCCGTTCTGGCAGGAGCTTGCAGACAGGTGCATAAACTGCGGAGCATGTACATTTTTATGTCCTACCTGTTACTGTTTTGATATTCAGGATGAGACCCTTCACGGAAAGGGGAGACGGATAAGGTGTCAGGACTCATGCATGTTTCCTCTATTTACCCTCCACGCATCAGGCCATAATCCAAGAGGGCAGAAGATTCAGCGTGTACGGAACCGTTTCATGCACAAGATGAAGTACTTTCCCGACAGGTTTGGCCCGATTTCCTGCGTAGGATGCGGAAGATGTGTAAGGGACTGTCCTGTTAATATTGATATCAGGGAAGTTATGAGATCACTCCTAAACTTTCATGACATGGGGTCTGTCACCCCCTGACATTAAAGTTAGCTCAAAGCTCAAAGTCGGAAGCTGAAAGCAAACATGGCTTCTTTTACTTTTAGCCTTGAGCTTTCAGCTTTGAGCTATTTTCGGATAAAATTAAACGGTGCCACGGCATTTTAGAGAGATAAATGATATGTCAAGCATAAAAAATCCATACAGGCCTTATCCGGCTCGCCTGGACAATATCAAGGTAGAGACAGAAGACGGCAATCTCAAGACATTCCGCATTGTACTGGAAGACAAGGCGGACAGGGAGGCCTGGAAACATACAGCCGGACAGTTTGCCATGCTTTCTCTTGCAGGAAAGGGAGAGATACCTATTGGAATTGCTTCTTCTCCCACAGAGGAGGGCCATCTGCTCTTTACTGTTAACAGGGCCGGAGTTGTCACCACTGCTCTTCATAACATGAATGAGGGTGACAGAATAGGCGTAAGAGGCCCTTTGGGTAACGGTTTTCCTGTTGATACAGAGCTGAAGGGCAAGAATATAGTTATTATTGCCGGCGGATTTGCCTTTACCACACTTCGGGCAACACTTATTTACATGCTTGAACATCGCCAGGATTATGGAAAAATAACCGTTATTTACGGTGCAAGGACACCTGGTATGCTGCTCTACAGAGATGAGCTTGAAAAGTGGCAGGCACGGGACGATGTTGACATTCATGTCACCATTGACCGGGAGGCCCCCGGGTGGGACGGACTTGTTGGTTTTGTTCCTACCATTGCAGGCCAGGTTGCCCCGTCTCCGGATAATGCTGCTGCACTCATCTGCGGACCGCCCATAATGATCAAATTTACAATGCCTCCACTTGAAGAGATTGGATGGACCGATGATCAGGTATATCTCTCCCTTGAAAATCGCATGAAATGTGGCATAGGAATATGCGGTCACTGCAGCGTAGGGCCGGTTTATGTCTGTCATGACGGCCCTGTATTTACCAGGTCACAGGTGCAGAAGCTGCCAATAGAATATTAAAATATGCGGATTGAGTAATACTGATCAGGTAATATTTTGTTTTAATTATGAAAAATCAATCTCCTGTTAAAGATATAATGCCGCCACCTCTGAAGATAGGTGATGTAACAGCGCGTCTTCCTGTAATTCAGGGTGGAATGGGAGTTGGAATATCCATGGAGGGCCTTGCCACTGCAGTGGCAAAGGCAGGTGGCATAGGTGTGCTGGCTGCAGTGCTTATAGGGCTTGAAGAAAAGGATTTTGCAGCCAAGCCCCAGGAAGCCACCTACAGGGCATTGGCAAAGCAGATAAAAAATGTCAAGAAGGCCGTTCCGGACGGAGTGGTTGGTGTAAATATCATGGTTGCGCTCCAGGATTATGAAACCATGGTAAAGACTGCTGCCAGTGCCGGCGCTGACCTTATTATCAGCGGCGCAGGTCTTCCTCTCAAACTCCCTGGCATGATTCCTGAGGGCTGTAATACCAAACTGGTTCCCATAGTATCATCAGGGCGGGCAGCAACTATTCTGTGCCGCAGGTGGCAGGGACATTTTGAAAGGCTTCCTGATGCCATTGTGGTTGAGGGGCCAAAGGCTGGAGGTCACCTTGGATTCCATGCGGAAGACCTTGATAAGCCCGAATTTCAGATAGAAAATCTGGTGCCCGAAGTTATTGAGGCTGTTAAACCATTCAGGGAGAAGTACAATGCCCCGATTCCTGTAATTGCAGCAGGTGGAATATATACAGGCGAGGATATCTACAGGTTTATAAAGATGGGTGCTGCAGGTGTGCAGATGGGCACAAGGTTTGTGGCAACCCATGAGTGCGATGCTTCAGACAAGTTCAAGCAGGCATATCTTAATGCAGGCCGGGATGACGTTACCATCATAAAAAGCCCGGTTGGTATGCCAGGCAGGGCACTAAAGGGTGAATTTCTTGACAAAATTAATTCAGGAAAGAAGATTCCAAAGAAATGTGTCTATAAGTGTATAGCCACATGCCATTATCCCGAAACTCCATACTGTATAAGCATGTCTCTGGTAAATGCCAAGCGCGGAAACCTTGATGCAGGCTTTGTTTTCTGCGGTGAAAACGTCTGGCGGGTAAACAAGATTGTCTCTGTGCAGGAACTTATAGACGAGTTGGTGGAAGGATATAAAGAGGCTGCATCAAAAGAATGATGCAGCCTTTGAATACAAAATAGCTCAAAGCTGAAAGCTCAAAGTAAAAGAAGCCATGTTTGCTGTCAGCTTCCGACTTTGATTTTTGAGCTAACTTTCATGTCAGGGGGTGGGTGACAAACTCCATGTCATGAAAACTTAGCCCTGTTCTCCCTAAGAACCCCAGTTTGCAGGATTTGTATCCTTAACGCCGTGTTTTGAAGCAGGTTCTTCCATCATGGGAGCACTATTGCAGGGTGGTGTTTTTGGAATAGGATTCTGAGCAACCTCTGTTTCCCTGGAATAACTGTTGCTATGCACAGGCATTTTTTCAAGGGTATTTGCAAGATCAGCCACCAGCTTGTCTGCTGCCGCCTCAATGGCAAGATCCATCTGATTACGCTCGTCCTGTTCATCAAAGACGCTGTATTCTCTTGATACCTCTTCCCGTGCCCTGTTAGCCCAAACTATTTTTCCGCTGTTAACTTCCTGGAGGGCGAGTGCCAGCTCAAATACGGCATTTTCATTATCTGAAATACGTGACTCGATAATTCGTCCCCTGAGCACATAATCAACATCAAAATGATGCCCAATTCCCTTTAAAACGCCGGGACTCAATCCGCGCCACCTGTATTTTCCAGAGGCGTAGTTATTTGCCTGGTCATTTGTTGAAACTATTGAATTAATCTTGTCCTGCATCTTGGCTGACCATCCCGAGGCCATCTCCCGTTCAAGTGACTGGCGTGCACCGTCCTTTATGTTTGCATTAGGGCTTTCAATAGTTATGTTATGTTCAGTAAGGTACTGGGTTACATCTTCAAGAACCGGCAGGTAATATCCATGCTGAATCAGCCTGTATGTAAGGGCTTCCCGTACCTTGACCTGCCTGTGAAGCGGAGAGTCAACAGTATCGCCATTACTGTAATCAGTCAGTGGCAGAAGAACCAGATCAGCCTTGTGGTCCACAGGCCCGGTAGTTGTAACGATTGGTGGAACCGGCTCTGTAACTTTCTGGCCGCAGGCGCAAAGCATAAAGAGTGCGATAGTTGTAGTAATCAATAGCGAAATTTTGTAGCTTGACATTATATCCTCCTGTAAGGAAATATTTTTAATTATGCAATTTCTTTGCCATAACTGTCTTTATGATTAAAATGAAAAGATGGCCTGTTTTGTACGGGATTTCGAAGCAACTTCAATGAGTATATTTCACCTGGATTGAGCGTTTCAAAACTGGAAAGCTATAATTGCCATAACTCCTTTTAATTTCGTTAAAAAAATATTTTTCGAGATTTTGAAACGCTCAATCCAGATTTCAGTACTTTATTAATACTTATCGGGTGTGGCAAAAAAAATTTAAATGTTTTTTAGCAGCTACCCATGGACAAGCGGCATTTGCTTTGTTGCAGGGAGCTTGAAGAAGGAAGGTTGCAAGAAGCCTTTACCACGCTGAATAGATATTTTGTATCTATTCTGTGTGGTAAATGGTCTTGTTTTGCAGTGACTTTGAACAATTTCGTAGTTTTTCTTGGCGAAGCGGAGCCACAAAAATCTCGTCTGTCTGAGCGAGGGACGAGTGAGTTTCGCGATTTTGGCGGAGCAAGCCTTAGAAAAACAAGAAATTGTTCACCGGAACGGAAAAACAAGACCATTTAACAACCTTATTAAGACAAAAAATTCAGGTAAAGAACCATGGAAAGTGATATAAGCAAGGCCCTTGCCTATCAGGTGAAGAAGGAAATAGCAGAACGCTATTTTGGCTCAAAGAAATTGATAGAGGATGATGTTTCAAACCTCAGGCATCTGATTGACGAACTTAATAAAAGATATGAGGAACGGTTAGGGCCGGCATTCGTTAGGATCTATTCCCTGTTAATGGATGAGGATATTATAGACCGGTTTATGGCATTGATAGGCTGGGAAGAAAAACCTTTTTATGATAGCTATGTCAACGAATCCGTTACCATAAGAAAAAGACTCCTTGAGAAGATGCACTCCCACGGATGGATTAAAAAGTCCAGGTTTGTAAACATGGTGTTTGATGCCTACAGGCTGCTTTACAATGAATATGAGCCGGTTGATGAGCTAAAATCTGAAATTCTCGACGAGTTATCCATTATTAAAGAGGAGTTGAAACTTTTTGAGGGTAAATATTCAATAGATGAGATAATGTCATTTGTGCGTCAGCTTGATATTAACAGGCAGAGTATTTCAAATGTCATGGGCTCAAATATAGATGTGATTGATACTGACAAGATAGCTCAAACTGTAAAATTGGAAGATATTTCAAATCTTGAAGCAGATATGCCATATCTTCATTCTCTTCCAGAACCTGCCAAAGTGGAAGATGAAATTGAAAAACTTGCAGCAATGGCCTATTTACGTCACCCGGAGATAGCAGTCTCAGCAGTAGGTATGGCAAAACGATAAGGAATAGAAAGAGAGATAATCATGAGTGCAGAACCTTCATTTGGCGCATGCAGCAAGGTTGCGCCAGAAGATATTTCACACGTCTGGGAAACAGTTCACGTCCCGCTGGGGGATCACAGCTACGATATTCTTATAGGGCCTGGCCTCCTCTCTGATCTTGGCAACATGCTTTCTGAATTTCTGCCAGGCCGGAATTTTATATTGGTCACTGACTCAAACGTAGAGGATTTTTTAGGGCTGGACCTTGCAAACATCCTGGAAAATACAGGAAACAGAGTATCCATGCTCACTTTCCCTGCGGGTGAGGAGTCAAAGCGCATGGAGGTCATAGTGGACCTGGCAAGACGCATGGTGCAATCCGGTGCAGACCGGGGTTCGGTAATACTTGCCCTGGGTGGCGGTGTAACTGGTGATATGGCAGGTTTCCTGGCATCCATCTATATGCGTGGTATTCCCTTTATCCAGCTCCCAACCACGCTTCTTGCCCAGGTTGACAGTTCCGTAGGCGGCAAGACAGGTGTTGATCTCCCAGAGGGCAAGAATCTTCTGGGAACCTTTGCCCAGCCCCTGAGAGTCTATGCTGATATCGGGGTAATGTGCACGCTTCCGGCTTCAGAGCTACGTAACGGCCTTGCCGAGGTTATCAAGTACGGCATGATTTGGAGCAAAGATCTCTTTGCCATGCTTGAGGAGAAATGGTGGGATGTTGTAAATCTGGAACCGCATGTCACTGCGGAAATTGTAAAGCAGTCATGCGAGATAAAGGCAAAGGTTGTGGCTGAAGATGAACGTGAAGGAGGGCTTAGGCGGATATTGAACTTTGGCCACACCATTGGACATGCCATTGAGGCCTCTTCGGAGTACAAAATTCCACATGGAGAGGCTGTGGCAATGGGCATGGTGGCAGTTGCCAGAATATCAGAGAACCGTGGGCTAATCTCACCTGATGACAGGAAACGCCTTTCCTTACTTATTGAGAGATTTAACCTCCCGGATACAATTCCCGATTTTATAGACGATGATTCAATACTGAGGCTTGTACAGCATGACAAGAAGGTACGGGATGGAAAGGTGAACTTTGTGCTGTGCAAGGGTATCGGCAGTACTGTAATTACAGATGATGTCAACAGTGAAGAGATAATAAGGGCAGTCAGTGCTTGCAGGGCATGAAAAATATATGACCCTTGCACTTAAACAGGCCAAGATTGCATGGGAGGCCGGGGAAGTTCCTGTGGGGGCAGTTGTGGTATCAGGATATGGAGATGTGATTGCCCAGGCTCACAACTCTCCGGTTTCTTTAGCCGATCCTACGGCACATGCTGAGATTTTGGCCATTAGAAATGCGGCTTTACACGCAGGTAACTACAGGCTGACCGGTGCGTCATTGTATGTTACTATTGAGCCTTGCTGCATGTGCGCAGGGGCAATGGTGCATGCCCGGATTTCAAGGCTCATCTTCGGTGCATGGGATGAAAAGGCCGGTGCTTGCGGCAGTGTTTTTGATATAGTCAGGGATTCCAGGTTGAATCATCAGGTAGAAGTAGTGCCAGGTATCCTGGCTGATGAATGCAGGGGCATAATACGGGAATTTTTCAGGCAGAAGAGAGAGAAAGCCTGATGAGTTTTCTCAGGACCTAAAACTTAAGTAAAACAGATTTCAGGCGGAGAGGTACCGAAGTGGTCATAACGGGGGCGACTCGAAATCGTCTGTGCGTCCAAAAGACGTACCGTGGGTTCGAATCCCACCCTCTCCGCCAGTTTATTTATTGTTTTTTAAATTTTTTATCTTAAATCTCTTCAATCTCCTCGATCTCACGCATAATCCATCTTCTCTGAGAGAACAGAATCTCAGCCAGGAAGATAGCCAGATACATTGATCCAATCCAGTAAAGGCTTGTACGGTTTGATGTGTACAGATAGTACATTAGCGTAAACCATGAGGCCAGGGTGAAGATCAGGCCAGTAAGTGCAACAGCAATGCTGGCATCTATGCGGTCACGCAAACGGAGGGCCGAGAGGTTTATGGCTGCAAAGATCAGCAGAAATGTTGAGCTTGCAAAGGAAGATATAATTGTGAGGTTTGCAACATTAACAAAAATCAGGGTGATAGCGGTAATAACAATGAGGCTCACCCAGGGAATGTTGTTTTGCTTGCGGCGAAATGCAAAGACCGGTGGAAGGACCTTTTCTGTGGCCATTACCATTCCAAGGCGGGCTGTGCCAAACATTGTGGCGTTTATGGCAGATGAGGCAGAAAACAGGGCAGCAAGGCCAATAAGCTGGAAACCGGCCTGTCCCAGAAACGGCTTTGCCGCAACAGCCAGTGCATATTCCTTGTAACGGATGATTTCATCTGGCAGCAGGTTGCCTACTGCTACAAGGGAAACAAGTATGTACACTGCGATGGTGATGGAAATTGACCAGAGAATGCCCTTGTGAAGGTTATGCTCCGGATCGACCATTTCATTTGCAGCATTTGGGATGAGTTCAAAGCCCTCATAAGCCACAAAAATAAGGGCAGCTCCCATTACAACGCCAGCATATCCCTGGTTGAATATGGGAAATATGTGGTCTGGCTTGGCGTAAAATATCCCTATAATGCCAAAAAGAAACAGTATTAGCATCTTCACAGTAACAATAATGAGTTCACTGGTGCCGCTTGCCTTAACGCCGTATAAATTTACTCCCAGGAATGTACAGAGAACCAGTGATTCAAGCAGATGATGCATGCCGGATTGTTCAGGCCCGCTACCAAGCATTGCAGTGCCGTAAACACCAAACGTAAAGGCGTACAGTGCCATTGTGCCAATGTACCCAACAAGAAGCAGCCACCCTCCAAGGCCCGATATGTTGGGGTGTTTGAATGCATGTTCCAGATAGGTGAATGAACCGCCGTCCGATCGGAATGCAACACCAAGACGGGCATAGGAAATGCCAGTAAGCAGGGCTACGATACCGCCAAGGGCAAATGCAACGGGTGCGGCGTGTCCTGCCCGGGTGATGGCGAGGCCCAGAACCGAAAAAATTCCCCCTCCTACCATTCCTCCCACCCCCATTGCAATTACCTCTTTTAATGTGAGCAGCTCTTCTTCCGGAGAAGGATTTTTGGTATTAGTATCGGTCATTGAATGCCTCCAATTTTTAACTGCAAGAGCGTATTTTTATATGGATTGTTCATTTGGTGAATATGTAGGCACAAAGTTTTTGATACCTGGATTGAGCGTTTCAATATAGGTGAATTTATGCTCTTATGAGACGATAAGCAGTTTAACTGAAACTGCAAGGAAATGTAGCAAATCTGACAATAAATCAACTTGTTTTGTTACTGTTCAGCGTAATTATGTTATGTTAATAAAGGTAGGTAAATGGTCTTGTTTTTCCGTTCCGGTGAACAATTTTTTGTTTCTCTAAGGCTCGCTCCGCCAAAATCGCGAAACTCGCTCGTCCCTCGTTCAGACAGAAGCGATTTGTGTGGCTTCGCTTCGCCAAGAAAAACTACGAAATTGTTCAAAGTCACTCCAAAACAAGACCATTTACACGCTGAATAGATACTTTGTTTTTTTGTGCCAGTTTTTAAAAAATGCTTGATTTCAGACAGTTACAGGTGTTTATTGCCGTATGGGACAAGAGGAGCCTGAGTCAGGCTGCCGAGGCAATATACCTGACTCAGCCTACGGTAAGCGCACACCTGAAGGCCCTTGAAGAGCAGCTTGGGGTACGGCTCTTTGATCGTTCGTCCAGAGAGGTGATCCCAACTGCCGCAGGTGAGGTCCTCTATCCCTTTGTTCAGAAGATTCTTCGGCTTAACCGTCAGGCTGAAGAGAGTATATCAGGCCTGGTTGGAGAAGGACGCGGGGTTTTGGAGGTTGGTGCCAGCAATATTCCCGGGCAGTATCTCCTTCCGGCCATTCTTGGCCAGTTCAGAAAACATCGCCCCATGGTGGATATTAAACTTATAATTGCTGATACCAGGAGTGTTGTTGAGGATGTCTTGGGTGGGCAGATAGAGCTTGGTGTTGTTGGTGCATCCATGGAAAGGAAAAAGCTTGATTTTGAGCCATGTTTCAGTGACGAACTGACCTTTGTCATTGCCAACGACAGTCCCCTTGCTGGTAAAAGTCAGATTGAAATTGAGGAGTTTCTGAATCAGCCGTTGATTGTGAGGGAGAAGGGGTCCGGAACCCGCCTTACCATTGAAAGGGCACTTGCCCAATACGGTATTTCATTGGACCAGTTGAATATAGTGATTGAAATGGGCAGTACCGAGGCGGTGAGGCAGGGGGTTAAGGCTGGACTGGGGAGTGCCTTTATTTCCAAAAGGGCTGTTCAGGACTATGTGGAGTGCGGTATTCTTCATACTGTTCCAGTAAGGGGAATTGAGATAAAAAGGAATTTTTACATGGTAACAAAGAAGAACAGGACCCTTTCTCCGATAAATGCAGCCTTCATGGACTTTATCCGGAAGAAGTCTGTTGCAGTTGAAGATTCACTCTTACGCCCTTGAAAGCAATTTGTCCGGAAATAGGACATCTGTTATCCATGGCCGTTAAAAAGTTCACTGAATCAGTCTCCGTTCTGGAAAAGGGATACTCCTTTCCGAATGTACTTGGAATAAAGACCGTATCCTTCCTTATGTCCACAGTGAGAAATGCCCTTGCAGCACAGCTTCCCTTGGGGCTTTCAACAGTTATCATGTCTCCATTTTTGATTTTGTGCTTCCTGGCGCAGTCCGGGTGAATCCAGCAGACCTGTTCCGGTGCAAATTCACTTAAGGTCTTTACCCAGTGGCATGTATGTCCGAATATTGCCTCGCACGGCTTTCCTGTAGTCAAAATAAGAGGGAACTTTTCGGCATCTACTTTGCCAGGTTTTTGTTCCACGGGAAACATCATGATTTTTTTCTTGAGAAATGGCGATCTTATCATTCTCGGCTGAGGAAAAATAGTGTCCCAATCCTTTGGTGAGGCAAGGGGGTCAGAGTAGAACCCGGCAAAAAGCGGGAGCCCCATCTCCCTGAACTTTGCCTCAAGGGATTCTGTCCAGAACTCAAGTTTGCCTGAAGCGGTCTTGAATTTTCCGTCAAGAAACAGTGAGTCCCTCTCTTTTACTGTACCACTGCTTACCATAACAGGTGCCCTCAGGGAATTATACTTGCTGCTGGTAAAGTTCCGGACACTATATCCCTTTGATGCTGCACATTTGTCCTGAAGAATCTCCGGATCCTTCAGGCTGTCATCAAAGACGTCCCCCCAGCCCATTCGTTTACCAAGCTCTATCCACCACCATCTGTCAGGCTTTGCCTCCCCTGGCGGCTCTACCAGCTTCGGACACCAGACAAGGCGGCTTTCGTCTGATACAGGGGCAAGTCCGCCTGCCTCTATCCAGAAGGCTGCGGGGAGCATAAAATCAAAAAATCTGGTTCCGATATTTGGCACTATCTCATTGCCCACGCCAAGTTCCAGGGCACCTGCAAGTCGTCTGAGTCTTTTCTGATCAGGCCACTGAACAAAGGGAGTTCCTGTGGATATGAGAGCCCTTAATTTGTAAGGAGCATGGGAATTTTCAATGGACTCAAGCCACATAACCGGGTTTTTGCCAAGACCTTCCCGGGCTTTGGGTACCAGTGATTCAGGCAGGGGAAGCCCACCGGTTTTCACGGCACCGTTGTTAAGGCAGGCAAAGCCATTTGCCTTTTTGCCGTAACGGCCCGCCATTGCGGCAAGCATGGCAAATGCCCGGTGGGTGTGCACAGCATTTGCGTGGTGGCTTATGCCGGCATTATCCAGCATTATTACGTTGCCTTTCCCTGCCACTGTCCTGGCAAGGTCGCTTATGTCATTTGCCGATATGCCGGTTATGCGTTCAGCCCACTTTAACGAAAAGTCATTCTGAAGGAGAAATTTTCTGTATTTTTCATGGCCAATGGCATGTTCCTCAAGATAGCTTTCTTTTACAAGGTTGTGATCAACAAGGTATCTGGCAAGGGCCAGTGCAAGGGCGAGATCGGTTCCTGGTCGTATCTTGATATGTACGTTTGCGTGGCGTGCGGTTTCTGATCTCCTGGGATCAATACAAATCAGGCGGCATTTGCCCTGGCGCAGTCGTTCTTTGATCCTGAAGAAATAAACCGGTTTTGTTGCTGCAAGGTTTGAACCAATAAGTATGTAGGTATCAGCAGCGAAAAAATCATCGTCTGTAAATGTCCAGGGCGTGTTTCTGGTCCCTGTTACTGTGGCAGTGCCAAGCTTCCCTGAGTAGTTGCAGAAGGGGCCTGTTTTCTCCCAGTTCCTGGTTCCATACAGTTTTGCAAAGGCCTTGCTTAAATAACGTCCGTCAGCTGCGCTCCTGCCGGATGCCCAGATTCCAAGGGACTCCCCACCATGTTTTTTTCTTATTTCAGATAACCGGTATGCTATTTCGTCAAGCGCCTCTTCCCAGCTTACCTCCGTGAGTTGTGCCGAGTCTCCCAATCCGCCTGTTCTCTTGAGTGGGGTTTTGAGCCTTAAGGGGCTGTTCATAAGCTCAATTGAGCCCATTGGCTTTATGCATATTCTCCCCCTGGTAAGGGGATCGTCCGGATTACCTGTAACATGCACTGCCTTTCCATCCCGGATATACACCAGCATGCTGCATCCGCACTGGCACCACATGCAGCCTGTTACATGCACATCGCACCCGTTTAAGCCCTTTCCGCTCCCAAGGCCAAGGGCCTCTCTGTAATCGAGGACAGGCAGGGCCGCACCGGTAATTCCGGCTTTTAAAGCCATGCTCAAAAACTTTCGCCTTGTAAATCCCATAATTGCGCTCCTTTGAGGAAAGTTTCATCAACATATATTGATAGTTTCGATGTTGCCAATCGTTTATATCAATAAATTGAGCCTTAAAAATAGATTTTTCCAATTTCCCCGCAGGGTCCAGCCGTGTTAAACGTGGCAAAAGCACCCGAAGAAATTACAAGGAGTTAAACTGTGAAAAAAATATCGATTTTCGTCACTCTAGGATTTTTGTGTGTTCTGTTTCAACAGGCACTTGCACTTGATACCGTATCCGGCGTTGTAAACATGTCCTTTGATCTCTCCTCTCATCCTGTTGGTGGAAAGACCTGTTTGTGGGTCCCATATCCGGTCTCCGGCCCTTACCAGGAGATAACCGCTGTTGAAATTAAGGGCGATTTTCATCACTCGGCTGTGTACACAGACAGAAAATATAGGCGGCCAATAGTCTATGCCCAATGGAAGCAAGGTACAACCGCCCGGCATCTTGAGTTTTCCTTTTATGTGAAAAGGCTTGAGAGGGTGGAGAAGGATATTCCTGTTCAGGAGCCATGCTGGAATCCAGGAGATTATTCCAGGTTTCTTGAGCCTGCCCGCCTTGTTCCAACAGATGGAAAAATACGGGAGCTAGCCCTGGAAATCACAGAAGGATGCACAACAGTCAGAGAAAAAATTTCAGCTATCTATGAGTGGACTGTTAAAAATATGAAACGAAAACCGGAATCCAAGTACTGCGGTGACGGAGATGTTATTCAGCTTTTAAAGGAGAGGCGGGGTAACTGCGTGGACATCCATTCGGTGATGGTAGCCCTGGCACGGGCAGCCGGTGTGCCTGCACGGGAGGTGTTCGGAATACGGCTTGGTAAGATGAATGGTAAAATATCTGATATTACCAAATGGGAACATTGTTGGGCTGAATATTTCCAGCCAGGCTACGGCTGGGTGGTGCTCGACCCCGCAGATGTATTAAAAAAGATGCTGGTTGAGAAATTGCAACCCTCCTCGGAAAAGGCAATAAAGTATTATAATTATTTTTTCGGTGCAGTTGACCCTCTGCGTGTGCGTTTTGGAACAGGCAGGGATATTGTGCTTAATCCCAGGCAGACAGGCCATCCTTTAAATTATCTGATGTATCCTTATGCAGAGGTGGACGGAAAGCCGCTTGATTTCAAAAACGCCAGGGAATTCAAATACCGGTTTATATTTACGCCTGACAATCAGAAATAGAATTTTTTGTTTGACACTTTTCAAATATATTTTATATAATGTTCGTAAAATTAGAACGGATTTGGTATTGGTAATATTGTTCAGGCTTGGTCAACGGTGAATATGCGAGTTCTGGCAAATTAAACTATTAGATGACAAGTATATTTGACGGGATAATTACATCCAAAACACGCATCAATATTCTGATGCGCCTTTTTCTAAACCCCGATCAACAGGCATATCTGCGTGAACTTTCAAGAGAGTTTTCCGCATCTCCAAGCGTAATCAAGGAAGAGCTGTCAAACCTGTCCGAATCCGGGCTTCTTAACCAGAAGAGAAACGGCAGACAGATTCTTTACAGGGCAAATACCAAACATCCCCTTTTTCCAGAGCTCCATTCAATGGTCCGCAAGGCATTGGGAATGGAGCAGATCCTTGACAGTATTATTTCAAGGCTCGGTAGCCTTAAACTTGCCCTTCTAATAGATGATTATGCAGAGGGCCGGGATACAGGAATAATTGATCTTGTGCTTGTAGGAGAGGTTGACCGGGAAAACCTTCAGGATTTGGTCGAAAAAACAGAACGATATATAAACAGAAAAATCAGGTACCTGGTACTCTCTGAATCTGAGTACCAGAATATGAAAGAAAATCTTGAAAAGAGACCCAATATTGTCTTGTGGCAGGAGGCAAAGTCCTGATCAGTACTTGTCTGTATGCATCGTCTCCTTATTTTCGCGTTTTGGTTAGCTAAAATTCATGGCAGAATTTAACATTATAGCAATAATTCCCGTGCGAGGCGGTTCAAAAGGCATACCTCGTAAAAATGCCCGCTTACTTCATGGCAAACCATTAATGTCCTATGTGCTTAGAGCCGCTTTTGAGTCACATTCTTTTTCAGATGTGGTTGTATCCACTGATAACGAAGAACTTGCATACATTGGTAAAGAATATGGAGCGTTAATTATTAGAAGGTCTGCGCATCTAGCCAGTGATGAGGTAGGTTTGGATGAGGTTATTGTTGACGCTGTTGAGGAGTATGAAAAACAAACAAAAAGGATTGTCGATATTGTTGTGACACTTCAGGCTACCTCTCCTTTATTAAGACCTGAAACCATACAAAAAGCTGTTAAAAAGTGTATTGATGAGAAGAAAGATACTGTTGTTTCTGTGACCGAAGATGTCCATTTAAGGTGGAAGCTAAATGAGAATGGCGACCCCATTCCCGACTATTCCAAAAGGCTTAACAGGCAGTATTTACCAAAACATTACAGGGAAACAGGCGGTATAGTTGTTTGCACCCGAGATCAGCTGAGACATGGAACAAGATTTGGTGGAAATGTCGGAATCGTAGAATGTGACAAAATAGAATCTGTAGATATTGATGATAGGTTTGACTGGTGGCTGGTAGAAAAACAGATGGCCCGACTGAGGATTCTTTATCGTGTAGAAGGATATAATGAAATAGGACTGGGCCATATTTATAGATGCCTTATGTTGGCTGATAGCCGTATAGATCACGAACACTTATTTGTAATAAGCAATAAATCTCGCCCAGGCATTAAAAAAATTAGGTCCCGCTTCTACCCAATTATAGAATTTGATCCCTCATCTGAAAATGAAGTGTCCCTAATTAAAAGATGCAACCCCGATATAGTCATTAATGATATTCTAGATACAAATCTTGATTATGTAACAGCTCTAAAACAAAGTGGTTTCAGGGTGATTAATTTTGAGGATTTGGGTCAGGGACAGACCGTAGCAGATGCAGTTATTAACGCAATGTATGGTTCTGAAGTGTCACGTAAAAGTGACCATATTTTTTCCGGACCGGACTATGTCTGTCTCCGTGACGAATTTTATAATGCGAAAACTATCAACATTAAGGAGAAGGTAAAAAACATTCTACTCCTGTTTGGTGGGACAGATCCATCCAACCTGACTGAGAAGATAATCAAATGGGTTCTAAAGATAAAAAAAGACTTAGAACTAACCGTAATTGTAGGACCTGGCTATAAGCATTTATCACAATTAGAAAAAAATATAGACAAATTAAATGGTAAGATCCAGATAATTACAGACACTAACATTATAAGTAAATACATGGCGGAGGCAGATATAGCTATTACGTCAGGAGGACGTACAGTTTTTGAATTGGCTGCCATGGGAATCCCAATGATCGTTATAAATCAGAATGAAAGGGAAGTCAGACATGTGTTTGCTAATCAAGAACTCGGAATTATAAATCTTGGCTTGTCAAACTTATTGACATTTGGGGTTTTTGAACAGGCATTTAAAGAAATAATCGGATCACAAATTTTAAGAAAAAAAATGCACCAATCACTAACCAGTTTTGATTTTAAAAGCGGCATTGATAGGGTATGGGACATTATTTTAGGCAAATCCGTTAAATAAGGAAAGTAGAATATGCGTATGACCGAAATTGCCGGAATTAAAATTGATCGTGCCAATCCGTTTCTGATACTTGAAGCCGGTGTTAACCATGAAGGGTCATTGGATACAGCTTATGAAATGATAGATGCTGCAGCCGCGGCAGGCGCTCAAATGATAAAATTTCAAAGTTATAAGGCTGAAACATTGGCTAGCAAATACAGTCCGGCATATTGGGATACTCAAAAAGAGCCTACAACTAGTCAATTTGAACTGTTTAAAAAACACGATAATTTCGGTGATGAGGAGTATAGAAAATTAGCCAGGCGGTGCCAGCAAAAAGGAATTCTTTTCGCTTCAACTCCTTTTGATTTGCATTTTGCAGATTTTTTGGATGAATTTATGCCTGTTTATAAGGTTGCGTCTGCGGATATCACTAATTATCCGTTATTACGCAAAATTGCAAAAAAAAATAAGCCAATTTTGCTTTCCACAGGAGCATCCTATATATCAGAGATAGATGAAGCATTAAGAATCATCGCAGAAGCAGGAGCTGAACAAGTTGCTTTGCTGCATTGTGTTCTGGAGTATCCTACCCCAGCAGAACATGCCAACCTTGAAACTATTCCCTATTTGAAATCAGTATTTCCAGATGTAACAATTGGCTGGTCAGATCATGTTTCTCCAGCTCATAATTGTCTGTCTATGTTGGCTGCCTGGGTCAAGGGAGCAGATATTCTGGAAAAACACTATACACTTGATAAGTCATTACCTGGTAATGATCATTATCATGCTATGGATCCTGATGATGTTCGGGAGTTTATTTCCATGCAGAGATATTTTGCTGCAATGATGGGTAAACGGGACAAAGTTGTTACTGATGGGGAACAAAATTCTAGAAAATATGCCCGCAGAAGTTTGGTTGCGACAAAGAATATACCAGCTGGCACCACTCTGACCGAGGAGATGATGACAGCAAAAAGACCCGGTACAGGAATTTCCCCTGCATTTTTTGACATAGTGGTTGGTAGAACAGTAAAGAATGATATAGAAGAAGATGAGATCATTACATGGGAAATGTTAAGTTAGTTTGTGTGGATTTACGGCATCAAAATCACCAATGGAACGCAACAGATTTTTACTTAGGTGCATTAATTTAATCTTTTCGCTACCTGATCGTATTTTTCTCGAATATAAAAGGAAAATCTTTTTACTGAGGGCAATGAGTCAGGTTGGCAGTTATTCATTGCCGTTAAAGGTAAATAACAGGTGTGTTTTTACACGTAATACTTTTTTGGGGCGCAATACAAACTTTAATGGACTCATTATAAGAGGCAATGGAAGAGTTACAATTGGTAACAATTTTCATTCCGGAGAGGATTGTCTTTTTATAACGCATATTCATAATTATGATCGAGGTAAAGCCATACCCTACGATGATACTTATATCTATAAGGATATAAATATTGACGACAATGTATGGATTGGCAGCCGTGTGATCATTTTAGGTGGGGTATGTATAGGTGAGGGTGCTATAATTCAGGCTGGTTCGTGTGTTGTCTCTGATATTCCAAAGTATGCCATTGCTGGAGGGCATCCAGCTTCAGTTTTTAAGTATAGAGACGTAGAACATTACTTAAAATTGAAAAAGGCGCAGCAATTCCATTAAAATAACTGATGTCATATTCTTTTGGAAGTGTAGTAAAGGGTGGAATAACATTCGCTATTGCACAAATTCTTACTAAAGCATCCGGTTTTCTTCTCATTCCAATATATACCAGATTTCTAACTACAACTGATTATGGAATAATAGGATACCTGCAAGTAATCATGCAGGTTTTGTCTACTATTTTAATGTTTGGGTTTTATGGAGCCCAAACTCGATTCTATTACGACTATAAATATAAACCAGAAGAAATGGGAAGTTTTTTATACAGTATAAACATATACTTATTAGTTGTCTTGTTTCTTGTATGCTCATTTTTCACCTTTTACGGAGAAAATGTTTTTGGGCCTTTTATAGATAAAAAGTCAATCCCTTTTAATCCGTATTGGATTCTTATCCTTTGGATAGTATTTTTTCAAATTTTTAACCAAATTGTTATCAGTTATTACCTATGCAGAAAGAATTTTAAGAGATGTGCCACTCTTCAATATGTTAATTTTCTAATAACTACAACTTGTATAATATATTTTATAGTCGTATTAAGGGAAGGGGCCCTCGGTCAAATTAAAGGCCTTTTAATAGGGAATTTTCTTTTTTTTACCCTATTTTATTGGGATTACGCTAAAAATTTCCGGCTAAAATTTTCTTTCAATAAACTAAAATATGCTCTTTCCTTCGGCCTTCCTGTAGTATTTCACTTATTGGCCTCAGTGTCGCTGAACTTTATAGATCGTGTCATACTTGAACGGTATGTATCATTGGCTGATCTTGGAATTTATACATTAGGTTATCAGGTAGGCATGGTTATGAGTGTCTTAGTTAACTCATTTAATCAGGCTTGGGCACCAAATTATTATGACTTGATGAAAGATAAAAATTTGAATCATAGTTGGCATGTTAAAAGAGTTTTTTATATCTGGTTGGGGGTAATAGGTACAATATGTTTGATTGGCAGTATGTGGTCCAAGGAGCTTTTACTGTTTTTAACACCTGCTAAATTTCACAAATCAGCCCAAATAGTACCCATTATTATTTTCAGTTATGTCATAAATGGATTGTACTTCTTTGCTGTGAATCCAATCCTATTCTTTAAAAAGACGAAATTCCTTCCTTTTACTACAGGTACGGCGGCTATTTTAAATATAATGCTGAATTTTTTACTTATACCAAAATACGGTATCATGGGTGCAGCCTATGCTACCGTCATCTCTTTTATGTTTATGGCAGTGTCAGTTTATTTGATAAGCTTACGCTTATTCAATCCAGGGTACAATATATTAAAGGTTGGAATCGTTCTCTCATGCCTGGTCATATCTTACGAATTATTAAAATTTCATGAGATTACACTTCAAGTTGAGTTGATTAAAAGTAGTATTTTGGTAAGTTTTGTTTGCATTATATTTATTTTTTTCAAGAAATATTTTTTAACCACCTCTCCATCGTTGATAGATAATGAGTCTTAATATCAAAGAAGTCATATTTAATTTTGAAAAACAGTTTGATCCTTTTCAATACCAAGTAGATGGTTATTCTGTTTGGCCTGTTTTTAGATTTACTGTAGCTGAATGGCTAAAAATTAGTGAAGGAAATTTTAATAAGAGAGCCAGGGTAGCTTCAAATAAGGTTCAGAGGTGGATGAACAGGCTTGCCGCAGTTCCTGGTACATTACGAAGGCTCTACCGTGCCGTATCTCTTAAGGATCAGGTAGATATTTTATGTCTTACGTCTACAGATAGGCTAAGAGATTATGTTGGGGATAGCTATAAAAATTGCTATTTTGATTTTTTTTATCCCCCCATCGAAAATATGCTTTCCTTTTATGAAATTACAAAATACAGAGAAAGGCTCAAGCCTGATCAGCTTTATATTGATGATAAATTACTGCCCTTAGCAGTATTCTTTGCTCGTCCAGATTTTAAAAAATCAAAAACGGTAGTTAATGAATTATTATCAGCTTTAAATACTTTTTTGAGTGGCACTAATTGTGAGATAAGTAAACAAAAATGGGATGCTATTTGGTCTCGTCATATAGCACAACGTCTATATTTTAAGTGGCTTTTAGGTCAACTTAATCCCTCATTGCTTTTGGTAGAATGTGCGTATGGCAAAGAAGGAGCCATTATGGCGGCCAAATCTTTAAATATTCCTGTTTGGGAGCTGCAACATGGAATTATATATGACGGTCATATGGCCTACACTTATGCGCAAGAAGTCATTGACAATCAATACGTTCTGCCCTTTCCAGATAAGGTTTTGACATTTGGAGAATATTTTTCCAGTTTGCTCCCCAAGCTGAATTACTGCCAAAGGGAGGATGCTGTAGCCATTGGTCTTCCTCGTATCGAATTCTATAGAAGGACTTTGTTCAGTAACAAGGTCACTCAAAAACAATCCCCCCTAAAAGTTTTGATTAGTTCACAGTGGATAATAGTTAATCAATTATCAGTATTTTTGAAGCAGGTTCTCCCGTTACCACTTGAAGATATATTGTTAACAGTTAAACCGCATCCATTAGAGACCTGTGAACATATAGAAAGATATTCTAACCTAGGGAATAAGGTAAAAATAGCAGATCCCTCTGCCTCCTTTTATGAATTACTGTCTGATACCCACATTCATTGCAGTGTATTTTCAACTACGCTTTTTGAAAGCGTAGGTTTAGGTGTTCCAACAGTAATATTGAACTTGGAGGAGTCTGGCAATGCCTTTTGTCTTCATGAAAAAAATGCTGCTGTGATCATTAACACACCAGGAGAATTTCAAGAGTTGATTGAAAAGGTCAAACACAAAAGAAGCTTCTATAATCAGTGGGTTGAACAAACGAATAAAAGTAAGGCTGTTTTTTGGGCGAAAGATCCTGCTAAAAATTTTCATCAATTATTATCCACTCAACTAGGTGAGGGTAATTGTGTCACAGGATTTTAAGGTCCTGCATATTGTTGGCGGGGAGTTGAATGGTGGCGCTGCCAGGGGAGCGTATTGGCTTCACAAAGGACTGTTAAAATCAGGCATCAGCTCCAGAATATTAACAAACTCAAGGGACACTTTTGGGGATGACACTGTCACCAGTGTTGCTGTTTCCAGAAAACAAAAAATCAAAGATGTTTTACGGTCACAACTTGATGTTCTTCCTGTAATGCTATATCGCCAACGAAGGAGGGTGATATTTCATTGTGGTTTGGTGGGGTTTGATTTTATTGAAACCGAAGCGTACAAATGGGCTGATATCGTACATTTCCACTGGATAAATGGTGGATTTGTCAATATAAAGCATTTTTCTAAGATCAGTAAACCCATTGTGTGGACTATGCGAGACATGTGGCCAGTGACTGGGGGGTGTCATTATGCACTTGATTGTAATAATTATGAGTCTGGTTGTGGAACATGCAAAGTACTTTCCAGTTATAAGAAATACGATCTATCTCGGTTTGTTTTATGGCGCAAGAAATACAGATTGCCTCGAGATATGAAGGTAGTTGGGATCAGTAATTGGTTAAGCGATTGTGCCAGAAATAGCCAACTGTTTAAAGAATTTGATGTTAGGACAATATCGAATAATATTGATACTCATGCCTTTAGGCCTGTTAATAAAGAAATTTCGCGTGATATTCTTGGCCTGCCCAAGGATAAAAAAATTGTTCTTGCTGGCGCTCACTCTTTACGCGATCCTTGGAAAGGATTTAATTTGTATCTTGAGGCGTTACGATATGTTAAAGATGATGATATTTTTTTGCTTTTTTTCGGTAAGATAGATAGTGAGATTAGGCATAACCTTCGCTTCGAATATAAGATGCTTGATTTTTTGCATGACGTGGTGTCACTGCGTTTGGCATATTCTGCAGCAGATGTTTTTGTTGCCAGTTCAACGATGGAGGCTTTTGGAAAGACATTGGTTGAAGCAATGGCGTGCAGGACTCCTGTTGTCTGCTTTGATGCAACAGGTCCTAAAGATATTGTGGATCATAAAAAAACAGGTTACAAGGCCGTACCTTTTGATGCAAAAGACTTAGTCAGAGGAATAGAGTGGGTTGTGGAAGACGATACGCGGCAGAAACTTATTGGAAAAAATGCCAGGGAAAAAGTCTTGAGAGAGTTTGACAGCAGGATAGTAGCGAAAAAATATATTTCTTTATACGAGGAAATTGTTACAAGAGCCTGAGGGGCTTTGTTTTCAGCTCAGTCAGGTAACTATAGTTTCAATCACTCAATTTATGACTTAAGGTCAATAAGTGATAAGGTCAATAAGTGATTGCTGGAAACTTCCAGAATAAGAGCAGTCCGGTGCTTCGTTGTAATAGCTGGCATAGGGCCGAGTATAAATCTTTTCCGTGCCTTCCTCCATCTGAAAAATTCCACAACGAATGTCCGCCGAGTATTATGATTTTTTTGTTCATGTAATGAATGGTCGAAGAAAAAGTCGCGGGATCTGAAGCGTGTGAAGAGGGTACTTGGTGGATAACTGCTATTCATTGATGGGAAAAAAAGTGCTGGTTACCGGTGCATGCGGGACCGTTGGCAAAGAATTGGTCCGGCAGCTTCTTATGCATGATCACGGCATCTCCAGGCTCGTTGCCCTTGACAACAACGAGAGCGAGCTTTTTTTCCTTGAGCAGCGGTTTATCAATGACCGCCGGGCCTCCTTCTTCCTCACCGATATCCGAGATCGGGACAAGCTTACCCGTATGATGGAAGGCGTGGATGTGGTCTTTCATGCAGCGGCATTCAAGCATGTAATCCTGTGTGAGCGTTCCCCCTACGAGGCTGTGCAGACCAATATAATTGGAGTACAGAATATCATCTCTGCCGCCTGTTCCAACCGGGTGGAACTGGTCATATTCACCAGTACGGACAAGGCAGTTAACCCGACCAGTGTCATGGGTACTTCAAAACTTATGGGCGAGCGGATCATGACAGCGGCTAACAGCAGCGCAGCCGCGCATGGAACACGGTTTGCTTCAACCAGGTTCGGAAATGTGCTGGGATCACGCGGGTCGGTAATCCCCATATTTATCAGACAGATCAGGGATGGTGGCCCGGTCACTTTGACTGATCCGGAGATGACCCGTTTCATTATGAGTATCTCTCAGGCGGTTCGCCTGGTCATAGATTCGGCAAGGATTGCCAGGGGGGGAGAGGTGTTTATCACCAAGATGTCGGTAATACGGATCAGGGATCTCGCCCAGGTGATGATCGAGGAGCTGGCCCCGGTATTCGGTTTCAAGCCAGATGGGATAGAAATAAGGACTATTGGGGCAAAACCAGGAGAAAAGCTCTATGAGGAGTTGATGAGCAGCGAGGAGACACGGCGTTCACTGGAGCTCAGGGAATACTTTGCCGTACTGCCTGCTTTCCGGGGTATATACAGGCAGATAAATTATGATTATCCCGACGTAATCAAAACCTCGGTAACAGATCCTTATATCTCTGCCAACATCAAACCCTTGAGCAGAGATGGCCTGCGGAATTTCCTGAAGGAGCACGATCTGTTGACCGTGGATCTGGGAGAGCATCATCCAGGCAGGCGCTACTGGCCAGGGGAACGCGAAGAGGAGGGATGGTGATGCGGGTGGTGATCCTGGGCGCTGATGGGTATCTGGGTTGGCCTACGGCCATGAATTTTTCCGCAGGTGGTCACCAGGTAGTTGCCGTGGATAACTATCTGCGCCGCGATCTTTGCCGCAGGCATGATGTGGAGTCGCTTTTTATCCCGCCAAATCTTCATGAGCGGGCAAGGATCTGGAAAGACGTGAGCGGCCTCAGTATAGATGTGCGCATAGGCGATTGTTGCGATTACCATTTTCTTTCATACCTGTTCCGGGAGTTTTCACCCGAGGCAATAGTTCATTACGCCGAGCAGCCGTCGGCCCCATATTCCATGCTGAACCACGCTGCCGCAAGCCTTACCCTGCGAAACAACCTGCAGGCCACACAGAACGTGGCCTGGGCCGTGTATGAGAATTGCCCCCGGTGTCATATCATCAAGTTAGGCACCATGGGGGTGTATGGCACCCCTAATATCGATATTGAGGAGGGATGGATAGAGATAGAGCATAAGGGACGCAGGGACCGTTTCCTGTTTCCCCGGCAGGCCAGCTCCTTTTACCACACCACCAAGATACAGGACACCGATATGCTCTGGTTTTATGTGCGCACCTGGGGCCTTCGGGTTACAGATCTCCAGCAGGGTCCGGTGTATGGTATCGGCACGGATGAGACCGAAATGGATCAGCGTTTGGGCACCACTTTCAATTATGATGAGATTTTCGGCACCGTGCTCAACCGTTTCGTGGTACAGGCCGTGGCCGGGGTGCCGCTTACAATTTACGGCAAGGGCGGCCAGACCCGGGGATATATAAATATAAGAGACACCATCCGTTGTGTAGGCCTTGCCATGGAAAACCCTCCGGCTGAGGGGGAACTGCGAATCTTTAACCAGGTTACTGAGACCTTTACGGTGAACGAGCTTGCGGAAAAGGTGGTCAAGGTGGGCCGTGAGCGTGGGTATGGAGTGGAAGTAAGTCATATCGAGAATCCCAGGGTGGAGAAAGAGGAGCATTATTATAATCCGGTGTACTCCGGGTTAAGGGAACTGGGGCTGACCCCGTGCCTGCTCACTGATGAAGTGCTCCATGGGATGTTTGCAGTGGTAGAGCGCCACAGTGACAGGATAGAGCCAAACAGGATATTAAGGGGGATAAAGTGGCGTTGAACTGGCTGATTACAGGGGGGGGCGGATTCCTGGGTACTGCACTTATAAGGCGACTTCTTTCAGAGGAGATAGCCGCTTCCGTGCGGGTCCTCGACAACCTTTCGGTGGGTGGAAGGGATGATCTGGGCGAGGTCTGCCGGTTTGTGGAAAAGGAACCAGGAGATTTGTCCGCAGGATCCCTGCCAGGAGTGACACTGGTGGTAGGTGATATCCGTGATCCCGATGTATGTGCCTTGTGCTGTAGTGGAATGGATGTAGTAGTTCACTTTGCGGCAAATACGGGGGTGCCCGCCTCTATTGATAACCCAAGGCTGGATATGGAGTGCAATGTAGTGGGAACCTTTAACATGCTTGAAGCCGCGCGCGGGGCCGGTGCCGCCCGTTTCGTTTTCGCCTCTTCAGGTGCTCCGGCCGGTGAGGTGGAGCCGCCTATACACGAGGAGTTGCCCCCGCATCCAGTATCGCCATACGGGGCCAGTAAGTTGGCCGGTGAGGGGTACTGTTCTGCCTATTACAAAAGTTTTGGTCTCGAAACAGTGGCGCTTCGTTTTGGTAATGTTTATGGCCCTGGCTCAATCCACAAGGGCAGTGTGGTGGCGAGGTTTATAAAAAATGCCCTGGCCGGAAAGCATCTTGAGATCTATGGTGATGGTACACAGACAAGGGATTTCATCTATATTGATGACCTGATCGATGCCGTTGTGCTCTCTGCCACCAGGCCCGGTATCGGCGGAGAGACCTTCCAGATAGCAACCAGCCGGGAGACTACGGTGCTTGAGATAGCCGAGATGGTTTCAGGTGCTATGGAAGATCAGGCACTGGGACGGCCGGAAATAAGAATGGCTGGGCCCCGTCCAGGCGATGTGAAGAGGAATTTTTCCGATACCGGCAAGGCCGAGGCCATGCTTGGCTGGAAATGTCGCGTGAATCTGGAGGAAGGTATTGCTGAAACGGTAAAGTTTTTTATCAATATGAAGGGTTCTACAGAAATTTCCTGAGGAAATTAGTATGCTTGGGACTTTTTCAGTGAAGATTTTTGCTTGATTTTGGCGTGAAGGTAATGAAAAAACGCATAGGCATTGGCATAAGTGATTTCCGCAAGCTCAGGGAAGGAGGGATGCTTTTTATTGACAAGTCCCTTTTTATCCAGGAGGTGATAAAGGCAGGATCGGAAATTTTTCTTATCCCCCGTCCCAGGCGTTTTGGTAAGACCTTAAATCTGTCCATGCTCCGGTATTTTTTTGAGCGTCATGAATCTGCAGAGGAGAATGCACGCGCGGAGAAGCTGTTTGATGGTCTTGCTGTCAGGGATACCCGGGAGTTTCAGGAACATTTCGCCAGATATCCGGTTATTTTCCTGACCTTCAAGGATGTTAAAAAAACCACTTTTGATTCAGCTTTATTCAGCCTTAAACGCATTATAGCCTCGGAGATAGAAAGGCATTTATCGGCAGATGAATCTTTGGATGGCTCGTTCAAGATATTAGGCAGGATAATTAATGAGGAGGGGGCACCTGAGTATTATGAAGAGTCACTAAAGACCTTAAGCAGGTTTCTGCATGAAACGCACGGAGTTCCTCCCGTAATTCTCATTGACGAGTATGACACCCCGATTCATGCATCATGGCAGTATGGCTACTATGACGAGATGATCTCCTTCATGCGAGGGTTGCTTTCCGGCGGGCTCAAGGATAATCCACATGTTTACAAGGGGGTTATAACCGGCATACTCCGGGTGGCGCGGGAGAGCATATTTTCCGACCTGAACAATCTGGATGTCTATACGATTCTTGAAAGACCATTTTCTGACAAGTTCGGCATTACCAGGAATGAACTGGATTCACTACTTGTAGATTATGAACTGGAAGACCGCATTCACGAGGTGGATTCCTGGTACAATGGCTACAGATTTGGGGATAACACCATTTTCAATCCCTGGTCCATACTTAATTTCATCAATCAGCGTCCCGACCATCCAGAGCCCTACTGGGCCAATACCTCCTCCAATGCTCTAATTAAAGAACTTATTATAGATGGAGGATTGGAGGTAAGGGAAAATATTGAAAAACTGATAGCAGGACAGTCAATTGAATCTGTAATAGACAAGAATATCGTGTTCCCTGAGATCAAAAGCAAAGCCAGGTATATCTACAGTCTTTTCTTTTTCAGTGGTTACTTGAAGTGCATTGAGGAAATTCCTGCCCCTCGGCTACTGAAATGCCGTCTAACTGTTCCAAACGAGGAGGTTAGATATATATTTGAGAATATTATTGCTTCCTGGCTTGAAGAATCCTTCGGTAACCGTAAACTTGTTACAATGTTAAATGCCCTGGTAAAAGGCGACCTTGACCAGTTTGAGCGTCTACTGAACGAGTTCGTGATAACCACCCTTTCCTTTTTTGATACCAAGGGCAAGAATCCTGAGGCAGTGTATCAGGCCTTTGTCCTCGGACTGCTGCTGAATCTCGGAAACGAGTATGAGATCAGCTCCAACCGTGAGCTTGGATATGGCAGGTATGATATTCTCATTATCCCCCGTCATGACAGGACAAGGCCGGCCATCCTCATGGAGATGAAGAGCATAACCGGTTTTTATAAAGAGGAGCCGGAGAAGGCAATTAAGGAAGCCGTGGAGCAGATAAATACCAGGGTATATGCAAAGGAGCTTGAGGCACAAGGATTTGAAAATGTTATCAGGATCGTGGTGGTGTCAGATGGCAAAAAGGTATGGGTTAGGACACTATAGCTCAATCTAGGTGCAGGAATTCTGTATATGATCTAAAGTTGAATTTTATCCCCCGCTCATGCCAGGTTTTGACGGAGTCAGGAAAGGGACAACATGATGAGAATGCTACAAAAAGAATACTTACCTCACTACACTTACGATGACTATGTGGAGTGGGAAGGAAGATGGGAATTGATAGACGGGATAGCCTGCGCGATGGTTCCAGCGCCGCTCCGGATACATCAAGCCCTGGCTTATGAGATAGCCAGGCTGCTTGGCAATCAGGTTGAGGCTTGCCCCAAGTGTGAAGTCTTGGGGGAGATAGATTACAAAATTGCCGAAGACACCGTTCTTCGTCCGGATGTTGTCCTGATTTGTGGCGAAACCAATGAAAGATTTCTTACCAGACCACCTGAAATTATAGTTGAAGTTATCAGCAAATCCACCGCATTGCGGGACGAGAAATATAAATTTGACATATATGAGAGGGAAAAGGTTAAATATTATGTTCTTGTTTATCCGGATGAGCTTGTAGCAAAGGTATATAAATTGGACGGTAAAAAGTATGATAAACAAGGTGTGTTTGTCATGGAGAGTTACGAGTTTGATGAGGCAGTTTGCAAGGTAGCCCTTGATTTCTCACGTGTTTTTGCAAGATACAGGTCTGATT
>WGBG01000010.1 GCA_015494395.1 Deltaproteobacteria bacterium | reverse complement strand
TCTCTGCTGCTGAAGTAGAAAGGTCGCTTCGTTCAACAAGGCCTCCAGTTATAGCCAGGGTAGAAGATGACAACATTATTATGGATGTTCGCACAATGGCTGATTCAGAGTTTGTTACAGCAGCCCGGTGCATTGCTGCTGCCACAGGCGATATCAAATGAAACAATATTTAGTGCCCCAGGACATTCTGAGATTGGGACCTGAGGTGATGGAGGAGCTTCACCGGGTTTTCAGGTTTGAAAAGGCCACGTGCTGGTTTCCTTCAAGGGAAGGAGAATTCCCGGAAGTTGAGATGTCACCCCGTCAGATGGAAAGGGCTGAAAGGGCGCTTCTTGAGGGAAGGCCGTTTTGGGACCTTGTGGGGGCATCTGTCCTGCTGCCAATGCCAGACAAGCTGCTTGAACATCCCCGTATTGGGAAAAAGTTGCCTTTGGGCGCATTTCTTCTTAAAGGTGTTGACCACAGTGTTGGGGCAGATGAGCCGGAGAGGTGGCTTGCACTACTTGAGTCATGGGTCTGGGAAAGGGTTCTTGAAAAGCGGAAAAGTTATTTTTATGTGCCGCATGAAGGAATTATTCCTCAGTATATCAGCAGGGTTATCTCCATTAACGCACAGATGAAACAGGCCTCCTGCGTGCTCCATCTTGGTTTCAAGCATGCCCGGTGTCTTTCTGATTATGACAGGCTGATTGCCTCTATAAAAAAATATCTCAACGCCCTTTTTAAAAAGCAGGATGTTTGCCTTGAGCTTTGCGGTGTGTCGCCAGCAGAACTTTGGTGCGTGCTGACCGGATTTGAAGATGCAGGTGAGCTTGATTCAGTGCTCGCACGCCTTTCTGCCCTGAGACAGGTCCAGGGGCTTGGCCTTGAAAGCGCAGTGCTTTGCCACGTTGAATATGCCGGTCCGGAAAAATTTCACCAAAGCATGCCTGATGCAGGAAAAACTGATTCAGATGATCCTGATTCAAATAAATTTGACTGCCAAAGGGAGATGGCAAGACTCGAGTCAATACTGAGCATTTCAGACATCCTTGGAATGCCGCTCTTTTCAGACAAAAGGTTCAGGGATATTGAGATACGTTTCGGGCTTTCAGGGACAGGTGAGGTGCTGGTATCTGCCGCTTCCCAAAAATTGCCCCGAAGTTTCGTTGCGGCATTTACATTTTTTCCATCTGCACTTCTTGAATCTGCAAATTCTCAGGAATCTACATGTAAGTCACCTTCAGATAATAAGAATAATGATTATTTTGATGAGGTTCATACTTCAGAAAATTCCAACTGTGCCATTTTTATAAAAAAGGTTCCATTCAGAGCGAGAGACTCCTTTGACCTGTCAGGCTGGGGCAGGGCGATACAGTATTATATACAGGTAAAGGAACATCTGGACAAAAAAGATGCAGAAAACAAGAAATATCCTGTTGGCATTGCCGCCTCCTGGCAGCAGACGCTAAAGGGAGATATGGTCCCCGGTGCCTCCTTCTGGGCCTTTGTCCATGCTTCCATGCTTGATACAGGAGATGCGGTTGCCTTTGATCATACTACCTGGCAGGTCAGGGGTGATGAGCTCCTTACTGCCGGAAGCATGCGGCATGCGTGCAGCGCCTATCGAAAAGCAATCAGGCTTCAACCCCGGAATGCAGAACTATATAACAGCCTCGGGGTTGCCCTGGTGCAGCGGGGAAGGCGCAAAGAGGCAGAATCAGCCTTTTTGAAGGCATCACAGCTTGATCCAGATGACTTCATGGCATTCTATAATCTGTGTGGCATACAGCATGCCCTTGGTCAACTCGAAGATGCAGAAACCTCGTGCAGCCGGGCCTTGGAGATTCGTCCAGGAGATCCCGCTGCCCTTGTGAGGCTTGGAGCAGTCCTGGTTGACTCAGGAAAGCCTGATGATGCAGCAGCATGTCTTGAAAAGGCACTGGAACAGGGAGAAAAGCCGCTTCCTGCAGTCTGGAGGCTTCTTGGCATCGTTTATTACAGTCAGGGGAGATGGAGCCAGGCAAAACGGTTCTTTGAAAAGACTCTTAAAGTTTTACCTGGTGATACCCTGTCCAGGGCGTGGCTTGCCCTTGGATACGTCGAGCATGAAAGGGACATTTCCACAGCAAGGCGTCTTGGGGCAGGTCTTGTATCTGGCTCCAAAGCGGGCAGTGGGGCAAGGGACTCAGGCGCGTCAAAAATGCCGGGCAGTTTATCTGTTCACGCTGTTTTATCCCGTTTAAGCGCCCTGATTGCCCAAAGTTCACTTGACAAAGAAAAGACTGGCGGGTAAACAGGACTCAGTCTGTTTAATGCCTTCCCAAAGGCATTTCACAGGTTCTTTCTTGTTTGGTACCGGGCGGACACACTTTCCCCTTAGCATTTTCATCCTGTGTCCCGTTTTCCGGAAACTGTCGTACATAAAATTTCAATGTACTTTCACATTACAGGAGATTTATGATGAAAGAAGTCAGACTTCACGGTCGTGGAGGTCAGGGCGGTGTTACGTCAGCCGAACTGGTAGCCATTGCGGCCATTGACGAAGGAAAGTATGCACAGGCCTTCCCAAGTTTCGGTCCGGAACGAAGGGGT
>WGBG01000009.1 GCA_015494395.1 Deltaproteobacteria bacterium | reverse complement strand
CGCCTTATAGATGCAACACAGGGCAGGCGCACCCGCTCCATAATCATCACGGACAGCAATCATGTGATACTCTCTGCAATACAGGTAGAGACCATTTCCCAGCGCATGAATGCGGACCTCCTTACCAGGATGGAAGAAAAAGACCCAAGATATTAATTTAATTACACAATACAACAAACGCCATGACCAACAACTCAAAACAGGAAACCGGTGATCTTTACGTAATATCAGCGCCGTCAGGTGCTGGCAAATCTACCATCTGCCACCGGCTCATGGAGGAGACACCGGACGTTGCCTTTTCAGTATCCCATACTACCCGTGCCCCCCGCAAGGGGGAGGTTGACGGTGTTGATTACCACTTTGTGTCACATGAAACCTTTATGAGCATGGTTGACAAAGGGGAGTTCATAGAGTGGGCAGAAGTCCACGGGAACTGTTACGGTACAAGCAGGGCATCGGTAATAGCAATGATGGCCCGGGGGCTGGATGTCCTGCTGGACATTGATGTTCAGGGGGCAATGCAGGTAAAGAAAATATTCAGTGATGCAGTGCTGATCTTTATACTTCCTCCATCCCTGAAGGTCCTGGAACAGCGGCTAAGGGACAGGGGAACAGACTCTGAAGAAACCATCAGGCTTAGGCTTGAAAATGCCTCAAAGGAGCTGGAATATATAGACAGATACGAATTTCTCATCATAAATGACCAGCTTATCAAGGCAACAGGTGACCTGCAGTCAATTATCCTTGCCAGGCGCTGCAGGCGAGAGCGTGTGCTTGCCAGGGTGTCTCTGGAGGGCCTGATATGAGGCACTCTCCATGACGAGACATGACAAGCGCCGCAACAATTCAGGCAGAAGGAGGGCAGACATAAAAGTGCCGGTGCTTATCTGGGGGATTAACCCGGTGCTTGAGTTTCTTGAAAATGCCCCTGATGCAATAGAGGATATTTATACCCTGCCCTCCTTTGGCAGGAAAAAACGGCAGAAGGCACTGCTGCACCAAGCCGCAGGGCAGAATGCCCGGTGCCGTACCGTGATGGATTTCAGCAGAATGGAAATGCCAGCCAGTGCTGTTCACCAGGGTGTTGCGGCCAGGGTAAGGCCTGTATGGCTTGTGGAACCGGATCAGCTTCACACATTGTGGAAGGAGGAGACGCCCCTGGTAGTGGTATGCGACCAGATAACAGACCCGGGAAACATGGGGGCCATAATCCGCTCTTCTGCAGCCTTTGGTGCACATGCAGTGATACTGTCACGGAGAAACAGCGCTGAGATAACCGGCACAGTAATAAAGGCGTCTGCCGGGGCAATTCTCCATACAAGGGTTTGCGTTGCAGGAAACACTGTAAAAACTCTTCAAAAACTTCAAAAAGAAGGGCTTCTTACAGTTGCCCTTACTGCAGACAGGAGCCAGCCGATCTGGAACCATGACCTCTCCACGCCCATTGCTCTGGTGCTTGGGGCAGAGGGAAAGGGGCTTCGTCAGATGGTGGTCCAGAACTGTGACACAAGGCTTCACATTCCGCAGTCTCCTTCTGTGGAATCTCTTAATGTTGCCTCTGCATGTACCGTTGCCCTTTATGAGACAAGAAGGCAACGATCAGGCGCCTCCTGACCAATCTGCCATGAACCCGACTGCTGTTTACAAGGCTGTTACATGGTCTGCATGGTACATTGCCATGCCTCTTATGCGCCTTGCAGCCTTTAACCCGGCCTATGGCAACTTTTGGCTTGGACGGATGGGCACAGTTTCGGCAGAAATTTCCCAAAATGCCCCCTGGGATATCTGGATTCATGCCGTGTCCGTAGGGGAGGCTGGGGTTGCCAATGCCATTATCAGGGAGATTGACCAGCTCAGGCCGGGTTTGAAAATTCTTCTGTCTGTTTCAACCCCCACAGGCATTGCACATGCCAGAAAGCTCCTGGGTGAAAGATGCGGCATAATGTTTTCCCCCCTGGATTTTCCCCAGCCTGCCTCAAAGGCGGTTCAGAAAATAAGGCCCAGGGTCTATGCCTGCCTTGAAACAGAACTGTGGCCCAACACACTTTCAGAGATGACAAAGCAGGGCATAAAAACAATACTTCTCAATGGGCGCATCTCTGCCCGCTCCTTTCCCCGTTACCAGAAGATTCACAGGGTTACAGCAAGGCTGCTCCAAAATTTTACCATTATCTGCGCATCATCCCTGACCTCTGCCAGCCGGCTTAAGACACTTGGAGCACCGGACAAAAACGTCATCCTTACCGGTAATGCCAAATATCAGGCACTTGTAAACAGACCTGACACAGAAAGGGCACATTCACTGCGCAAATTCTTGAAAATCTCCCGGCAAGCACCTGTAATTGTCGCAGGAAGCATCAGAAGTGGCGAGGAGGGCCAGATTCTCAGGGCGTGGGAGGTGCTTCAAAAAGCATATCCGGAATTACGACTGATTGTGGCTCCACGGCATCTTGAAAATGTCCCTGCATTAAAGAAACTTTTTTCAAGCCACTCCTTTCCCTGCACCATCTGGAGCCAGCTTGAGAAAGGCATCGAAAAACCGGAACGGGTGATTATCGTGGATACCATCGGCAAACTCTTTGACCTTTACGGTATTGCATCTGCTGCATTTGTAGGCGGCTCACTTGTCCCCAAGGGAGGGCAGAACATGCTTGAGCCTGCGGCATGGGGATGCCCGGTGTTTTACGGTCCTTTTACAGACAACTTTGAAGATGCAGTCAATGCCCTTAAAGAGCAGGGGGCGGGCGGCAGGGTGAGTGATGGCAATGAACTTGCAGCCCTCATCAAAGGTATTCTTGACAATCCATCACAGGCACAAAAAATCGGTACCGCATGCAGGAATACAGTTATTAAAATCGCCGCCAATGCTGCTACCAGACAGGCAGAAATCCTGCTTTCCCTGCTCCCTGCAAATTGAAATTGTCAATTCAAACTTGGCATTAATTCCAAATCAGGCTAAAATGGAGGTTTATTTGACATAATAACACAATATTTATGCCAATATTAATTTTTGCTTTCCATCACCGTATTTGCTCTACAACAATATGACTTCAGGTGTAAAACATAACAACCCAGAACTGTTTGACAGCCTACCGGACCCTGCTGCCATCATTGATGCTACCAGAACGGTTCTGGAGATCAATTCAGCTTTCGCACTGCACTTCAATGTTCAGCCTGAAGAGGTTTCAGGCACGGACCTCTGCTCCGTGTTTGAAGACGAATCCTCATGGAGTGCATGGGCTCAGCAGAATCTCTGTTCCACATATCCCAACCTTAAGCCAGGCACCTATGCAGCATTTGAAATAGAATGTCCCCATAGCGCCTGCCACTATCACTGCACACTGTCCCCTTTAAGCAACAGCTCTGGAGAGAGGCGTTTTCTCCTGCTGATGCATGACATCTCGGCTCTCAAGCACAAGGCATCATCTGCAATACAGGACAGGAAACTCCTTGAAGATTTGCTTGAAAATGCCAATGACATGGTCCAGAGCGTTGACCCCCAGGGCAACTTTATCTATGTCAACAAGACCTGGCGGGAAAAGATGGGGTACTCTCCTGAAGAGGTGGAAAAGCTTAACATCAAAGATATTCTTGATCCTGAATGTGCAGACAAGTGTTTTATGATATTTTCAGATGTCATGCAGGGCAAAGACCTAGGCAGGATTGAAACCACCTTTATTGCAAAGGATGGCAGCAAGATCATTGTTGAGGGCAATTGCAACTGCCGCCTTGAAAATGGCACTCCGGTGGCTACTAGAGGTATATTCAGGGACATAACCGCCAAAAAGCAGGAGGAGCATGACAGAAAAGAGCTAGAACAGCATATGCAGCAGCTCCAGAAACTTGAGAGCCTGGGTATCATGGCCGGTGGTATTGCCCATGACTTCAACAACCTACTCATGGGCATTATGGGTTTTACCGAACTCATAATAACCAGGAACAATTCCAGGGAAAACATCATGCAATATGCCCGCAACATAGAACAGGCGGCAAAACGTGCGGCAGAACTTACCAACCAGATGCTGGCATATTCAGGCCATGGCAGGTACAAGGTTGACTACCTGGACCTTTCAAAGGTTATTCTTGAAAATCGACCGCTTTTCAGCGCGACTGTGTCAAGAAAGATTCAAATTGAGTATGATCTTGAAAACAATCTACCCCTTATTGAGGCAGATATCGACCAGATGCGGCAGATGCTCGTAAATATTGTCACCAATGCAAGTGAGGCCATAGGTGACGAACACGGGATTATATCTCTTTCAACCGGTGTCATAGAGGCAGACCGGGAATATCTCACCGCCACCTACATAAACGAGGCACTGCCGCCGGGCAACTACATCTATCTCACTGTCTCTGACAACGGGCCGGGTATTTCTCCAGAGGTCATGCCCCGTATATTTGACCCTTTTTTTACTACAAAATTTACCGGCCGGGGCCTTGGACTTGCGGCCGTGCTGGGTATAGTCAGGGGGCACAAGGGCGCCATAAAACTTGACAGCACACCTGGCCAGGGCACAACCATCACGGTCCTTCTTCCGGTATATCAGGGCATACTTGAAGATAGGGAAGATGAGGTATGCACGCTTCCGGAAGGACAGAAGATGGAACAGAAGGCTGTGCTTCTCATTGAAGATGAGCAGTCTGTCCGCACTGTTGCCAACCTTATGATATCCGATCTTGGCATAAAGGTCATTGAGGCTACCGACGGGCACGAAGGTTTTGAAATATTCTGTCATGAAAAGGACAGGATAGGTCTTGTCATAACAGACATGCTCATGCCCCGGATGAATGGGCTTGAGCTCCTGCACAAGATACGGGAAACCGGTTCGGATGTGCCTGTAGTGCTATCAAGCGGTTACAACAAGGAAGACATTGTATCAAGCATTGAGGAGAAGGAGCTGGCAGGTTTTATCCACAAACCCTACACTGAAAAACAGATGCAGTCCCTGGTCAGGCAATTTATACCTGAAGAAGGAAAGGCATGATACAAGAGCAATGTGCCACCACGGACAAGTCCTGTCAGGGCGAATGCAAGGTGACTGCAGAGTCAGAGTCACCTGTCAATCCATCTGCATCAGATAATATTTTCAGTAAAATTGACGAGGCAAGGCATATATGGGAAGAGCACGGGGAGCAGCTTCTCTCTGACCCAGGGATCAAATCTGCGCTGAATGACCTCTCCCATGCCATAGAGGACAACTGGGCACTTATGCGAAGGCTTAAGGTTGTGGATCTCTGCGGCAGGTGCGCCACGGAAATTGAGGGGGGAGGCTGCTGCGGTGCCGGCATTGAGGAGTGGTACGACAGTTTTGTGCTGTTAATGAACCTCATGATGGGAAAGGAGATTCCGCAAAAACGCCTTGATAAAACAGGATGCCTTTTTCTTGGGCCCACCGGCTGTCTGCTTAAGGCGCGCTTTCATTTCTGCATAAACTATCTATGCCACAGGATAAAGGACAATCTCACCCAGAGTGAATTAAGAGAGCTTGCTGCAGGAAATGGACGTGAAATCTACTGCGGCTGGGTCCTTGAAAATGCCATCAGGGAAAAACTTGAAACCCTTCAGCCAGGATAAGTGAAAGCCGGGCAGGAATAAAAGACACAACCATCCCATGCCCCATACTGCCAATATCGTCATTGCAGTCCCCACAGTCATTGAAGCAGAACCATTAAAACAAACCGTTGACTTCCCGGTCAGATGGGTCGTTACAGGTGTCGGGCCTGCTGCTGCAGCCCATTCCATCACCCGTGAAATCTGCACAAAAGGCCGCCCTTCAGGGGTATTGATAGCAGGAATAGCAGGGGCTTACAGTCACTCAGGTCTTGAGCCTGGCAAAATCTGCATTGCCTCGTCTGAATCTTTTGGTGATCTTGGAAGGTGCAGCAAAAAAGGCATTGAAAGGATAATGATTCCAGGAAGTGACAGTCCGGAAACCCGTTTTGACCTCTCAGTTCATGTTGAAAATATCCTGCCAGGGCTTGAAACCCGCCTGCCTGACTTTTCCCTGGTTCCAATGACAACCGTGTCCTGTTCCTCAGGGTGCAGAAAATGGGCTGAAGACATTGCTGAATTTACAGGCGCAATGGTAGAAAACATGGAAGGCGCTGCCATTGTTCAGAGTTGCCTTGCACTTGATGTGCCAGTTTGGGAGATAAGGACCATAAGCAATGAGGCAGGAGAAGGCGACAAGGCAAAATGGCATTTTGACCTTGCCATTTCAAGGCTATCAAAGGCTATAAAAGATTTTTTATGTAACTGTTCAGCATATTGATGTTACCTGAATTGAGCGTTTCAAAAGTTTGAAGAAATGATTTTATGCGATATTAAAAGGAGTTACATGTATCATACTCTTCAACTTTTGAAACCCTTCGGGATTGCCGGATTCACTGCATCTCCTTTGTCAGAGGAATTCCCATATAGCCGACTATTATGGGAATTCCTCTTTCGCGGATCTGCAGCAAATCCGACT
>WGBG01000008.1 GCA_015494395.1 Deltaproteobacteria bacterium | reverse complement strand
TATTCAGAAAACCTTCATTGTTGTATTTATCAACTTCAGAACTTATGCCTTTGGCTTGGATGTTTGTGGCAACAATCTGATTGCCGTACATGTACTGGGCTATGATATAGGGCCTTCTGACACCTTCCCTGAAACCTTCACCTGCTCCAATGCCAAGGAAGAGGACTATAAGTATCAGGATGCCTGAGACCCTGCCGGACCACTGTGGCCTGATAAGCCCGCAAACCACAAACCAGACAAGAACAACCAGATATGAAATGCCTGCCCATTTTAGCATGGCCTGCAGGTAGGGAAGCCCCCCTTCAAGGCCAAGTTCCTTAGCAGGGCCAGGCATCTTGGACAGATACCAGGCACTGAACAGGGCGCCTGCTATCATTCCGGCAATACCCCAGACAGCAGCTTTCCTGACTACTTCGTCTCTGACCTTCCTGTTTTCCATGGTGCTGGCAACAATTACGGCATATACACCGGCAATCCCGATCATGAAGGCTGTTCGGGTGAATAGCTGCGGCCAGTAGGTTTGATTAAAGAAACCATCAAAAAAGCCGCCGGTGTTGACCCATTCGCCAGGTGACAGCATGAAGGCAAGGATACCTGTGATTATGACCATGCTTATCCATGCAGCCCAGGCATAGAGCCAGCCCAGCATAAGATGGCTTTTAGAATCAATTCTTCCAAGGGTGTAGTAATAGACATAGATAGATGCGATCTCTATAAGGAAAAATACCCATTCAGTTGCCCAGCCCCAGACGTAATTGTGTATAAGGGCAGATATGGCCCTGGGGCTTGCGACGGTTGCAGCAAACCATATTCCCACCCCACTGAGCGAACCGATAACAAAGCAGAATACCAGAATGAGGAGGGAATAACGCTTTATAAACTCCATCAGTTCCGGGCGGTTTTCCTTTACGGATTTCCGCTCGATATAGACGTTAAACCAGAATGCGCCTGTTGCCAGGTGACATGGCAGTATGTGGAATGTGGCAATAAGCGCTATCACTATGCCTGATGTAAAAAAGGGTAGTTCCCAGAATGGATACATAAATCCTGCCCTCCTTAAAGATTGTGAATATTTGCTGGTTCCCAAACTCTGGTTTGGGAACTATGAATTGGAAGCTCCTGCTTCCCCACTTCCTTAAGCTGACTTTAATGACATGTGGGTTATCACCTCATGTCATGAAAGTTTAGCAAAATAAACTGCGCGTGTAAAAATTTTCTGGATAATTATTCTGAAAATTTGGAGGAGAGCCTGTATGGTTTGGGAATAAATTTTCTGCTATGTGTTTGTTTCTGGAATTTTTTAATTAGAATCATGAATGATACGGGTCAGCTTTTTAGAAATTTTCGTATGATTGCCTTTAAAGGCTCTGTTGCCTCCTTGAGGCCTGAAAGGAGTATAAGCACTGCATAGGTGAGTGCCCCGGCCGCAATTCCTGCCGTGATATGGACAAGCTCGGTAATAACTGAATCTCCGGCAGGGACCAGGCTGCAGACCTCCTTGACGATACACCCCATAAGTGCGCTTGCAGCAAGAATTTTTACCAGTGATGACAGTAGGCGGGAGAGGTCATAGCCTGCAAGTTTTCTGTAAAGTACTGCAGCAAGAAGCAGAAAGTTAAGTATCATGGTAAGGGATGTAGACAGGGCGATTGCCCGGTGTTGGAGCCGGTCAATGCAGATGAGTATTATGCAGATATTGGTAGCCACTGCAAAAAAACTTGCCATTACAGGCCACCTGGTATCATCCAGGGCATAGAATACAGGCACTATTATCTTTACAGCAGCGTATGCCAGAAGCCCGATTGCGTAAAGTTGAACTGCCTGTGCTGTCATTTCCGTGTCAAAGGCGGTAAACCTCCCATGCTCAAAAATCAGGGCAACTATTGGTTTTGCCATGACCCAGAGCCCTGCTGCTGCAGGAACTGTAAGAGCAAAACCCATTACAAGAGATGAGACAAGCGTGGTTTTAAGAGCCTCTGTGTCATTGTCCGCGGCCTGTTTTGCAATAACAGGAAGTGTGGCCACAGAGAGAGCAACTCCAAACAGGCCAATGGGAAACTGCATGAGCCTGAAGGCATAGTTAAGCCATGCCACACTTCCCTCTGCGCATCTAGATGCAAAGTTGGTGTTAATGAAGATGTTTATCTGGGTTGCGGAAAGGCCAATAATAGCAGGGATTATGAGCCTTCCGATTTTTCTTAAGCCTGGATGCCGCAGATCAAGCAGCGGCCTGAACCTGAATCCATGTTTGAATACCAGCGGAAGCTGAACTGCCATCTGCCCTATTCCGCCTGCCAGTGTCCCTATTGCCATGCCAGTTATTGCAGGATAGCCCCACCTGGGGAGGAGGAGTGCGAGACCGCCGCCTACTATGATTGAGCCAAGGTTAAAACAGCTTGAGGCAAGGGACGGGACAAAAAAGTGCCCACGGGTGTTCAGGATCCCCATGAGCAGGGCTGCAAGGGAGATCATCAGAAGAAACGGAAACATTATCTCTGTGAGCCGGGCAGTAAGGGCAATCTTTCCTGCCACCTCTGAAAATTCAGGGGCAAGTACCATTACCAGCTCATGGGAGAATATGATTCCTGCAATTACTATGACGGAAATGATGATGGTGATGGCTGTAAATACATTGTTTGCCAGCCTCCATGCCTCTTCTCTGCTCTTTTTGTCATACTCTGTAAAAACGGTTACAAAGGCTGCGCTGAGCGCCCCCTCTGCAAAGAGATCTCTGAGAAGATTTGGAATGCGGAACGCAACCACAAAGGCATCCATTGCAGTGCCTGCACCAAAAAGACCTGCAAGCACCTGCTCCCGCACAAGTCCCAGTATGCGCGACATGAACACTGCAACGCTTACTGAGCCAGCAGAGCGGGCTATTTTCCCCGAGGTGGATGTTTCGCTGTTTGTGCTGCCGTTTTGGTTCATGAGGTGAGAAATGGCAAGGGCTCAGGATCGTTTTTCTCTTGTAAGGATAAACTCCCCTGTTTTTACGCCAAGGTGCCTTGATACAACATCACATTTTGCCTTGAGGAGATAGAAAAGCCTTGAACTGTACGGGGCATCCCCTTTGCCTGAAAGGATTTCATAGTTTCCCTGTCCCTTGCTGATTATGAGCGGAGCCGAATTGAACAGCTCCAGGAATTCATCAGAGCAGAGCGAAAGTATGGTGCCGGGCGCCCTGCACCCTGACGAGACCAGCCTCTCACACACCTTGTCAAGCCCTGCTGCAAGGGCATCTTCCATTGTAACGTCGTTTATAATTGGCCCACCCCTTACGGCGTAGGTTACAGGCCTTTCAAGAGTTTTGATCAGGAGCCTGTCAAAGACCGTCTCCCCGGTATTGTCCCCGAGGTACAGGATCCACGGGGCATCATGCACTGCGTGGGTAAGTTCATCTTCAAGCCATATTCCGTAGCTTGCTGAATCAAGGACCTTTTCAAGCTCATCCTCAAGGTTAAAATCAGTTGAGATGCCAAAGTCAATTATGTTTCCGGCAATGGCAAAGCTTATGGCGGTGGAGAGAGGATTGTCTGACCCCTTTACCTTTTCTTCAAGCTCATCAAGCATTGCAAGGGCGGCCTTTGTGCTTTCCTGTTTAAGGGCATAAAACGGATCAGCCAGGCCTGAATGCCTTGATATCATGTCATAAAGCGCTATGGCTGTTTGAGGTGGAGGCACATCCACACGAATTTTTTTCAGGGTTGTGCCAAACTCACCATACATCTCCATGATAGCGGCATCATCCATGCCAAGCAGCCTGCCGGTGCGTACTATCTGGTTGAAAAAACAGGGTATGCACTCAAGGTAAGTTTTCATTTTACTGTTCCTTCCCGTTTAAGTGCTACTGTTCTCCACCTGGGGCCTGATGCTGTGTCAATAACCTCAAAGCCCATTTCTCTAAGCTGGTCGCGTATTGCATCTGCACGCTCCCATTCTTTGCGCTTACGTGCCTCTTCCCTCTGGGAAACAAGTTCTTCAATCTTTTCCCTCTCTTCCTGGCTCAGCCGGCTTATGGCGCAGCACTGCATAAACCCTGCAATGCGATCAGCATCAGACAGGGCATCAATTACCAGGGCTGCGTCGGCTGCACTGAGCCCGCCTGCATCCTGCACGGAGTTTACAGACCTCATAAGAGTAAAAATGGCGCCAATTGCCCCTGCCATGTTCAGATCATCAAAGCAGTGCCTTAAAAACTCGGTTTTGAACTCATGAGTAATGTTTTTTATGTTTTCATTTTCCTGAAAAGTAATTTCCCTTTCTGAACTGCTGTCTTTTGTCTCCTCTCCGGTTCGCATAATCTCTTCAAGCTCACACAGGAACTGGTCAATCCTGTTTAATCCCTTTACTGCATCCTCAAGCCCTTCAAGAGAGAAGTTCAGGGGTTTTCGGTAACTGGTCCTGAGCAGGTAAAAACGGATGGCGCGTGCCTGAAAGCCCAGCTCCTGAAGCTTGCGAAGTGTCATCATGTTCCCTGCCGAACGGGACATCTTTCGCCCCTCGACCATGACAAGTTCGCTGTGAAGCCAGGTCCTTGCCAGGGGCCTTCCGGTAAGGGCCATTGCCATTGCGATCTCGTTTTCATGGTGCGGAAATACAAGATCACAACCGCTGGTATGGATGTCAAAATGTTCTCCAAGATAGTGCATGGACATTGCGACACACTCTATGTGCCAGCCTGGACGAACCTTGCCCCACCTTGTGTCATAACCTATGCCCCGTTTAAGTTCCTCAAGGGTGACCCGCTTGAAAAGCGTAAAATCAACCGGGCTGTCCTTTTCATAGTCGTCAAGGTCAACTGTTCTGCCTATATCAATCCGGCTCATGTCAACACGGGAGAGCCTTCCGTAGGAGGGAAGTTTGGAGATGTCAAAGTAGAGAGAGCCATGACGTTCGTAGGCATAGCCTTCATCTTCAAGCCTCTCGGCAATGCGGATCATGTCCTGAATGTGCTCTGAAGCCCTTGGATACCGGAAAGCCGGAAGCACTCCCAGTTCCTTGACATCTTCCTCAAACGCCTCTGCATATATGCTGGTAAACTCCTGGAGCGTCATGCCTTCGTCAATGGAAGCCCGTATGGTCTTGTCATCAATGTCAGTGATATTCATCACATGACGCACCTCATAACCCTGGTATTCAAGCACTCTCCTGAGTATGTCAGCCACCACAAGCCGCCTGCACATGCCAACATGGACATGCTCGTATGCCGTGGGCCCGCAGGAGTAAATCCCAACCTTTCCGGGTTCAAGGGGCTCAAACAGTTCCTTTTTTCTGGTAAGGGTGTTGGTCAGCCGAAGAACATCACGGTTTTCCTCCTCAACCTCTTCAGTAACAAAGAGTGAGGTGCTGAGGTATCGTTCGCCGCCATCGGGAAATATGGCAACAACCGTTCCCTTTTCCATTGTTGAGGCTGTCTCAATGGCAGCGGCAAGGGCGGCGCCAGAGCTCATTCCGGCGAATATCCCCTCTTTTGAGGCAAGCAGCCTTGCATATTCAAATGCCTTTTCATCTTCGCAGTTGATGATTGCGTGGGGCAGGGATTTGTCAAATATGCCAGGGCGGTAGGACTCCTTCATGTTCTTAAGCCCCTGTATCCCGTGCCCCCGCATGGGCTCAACCCCTATGATTTTCACAGACGGGTCCAGTTCCCTGAAACGCCTGGTCAGTCCCATGAGAGTGCCGGTTGTGCCCATTGTGGAGACAATTGCGTCAAGGTTATGGTTGCACTGCTCCCATATCTCCGGCGCAGTGGTGAGGTAATGGGTGTTCCAGTTGTCAGGGTTGTTAAACTGGTCGGTGCAGAAGTAACGGTCAGGTTCTTCAAGGGCCATGCGGTAAACAGCCTCAATTGCCCCGTCAGTCCCCATGCGTGCAGGAGTGAGCAGGATCTCCGCACCATAGGCCTTCATGATTTTGCGCCGTTCGATGCTTGCCGCTTCGCTCATGGCAATAAGGCATCTGTAACCTTTTACAGCGCATACCATGGCAAGACCTATTCCGGTATTGCCACTGCTTGCCTCAAGCACTATTCTTTCCTTTGTGAGTTCCCCGCGTTTTTCAGCCGCCTCAATCATGTGGAGTGCAATGCGGTCCTTGATTGAGCCACCGGGGTTGAAGCTTTCCAGTTTGGCAAGGATTGTGACGTTTTTGTGGGGATTCAGATGTCTTATGGGCACAAGAGGCGTGTTTCCTATGTAGTCAAGTATGGTTTTGTCCAATATTTTCATCAGTTCTGCTCTCGATTATTCAATGCAGGTGCTTCTGAGGTTGTAAGGTAAATAAAAATTGTGTCTTCTAATGGAAGTATTTATACAAAAAAAAATCCATGAGGGATACTGTAATTCAAAATTAAAAATTGAGAATTCAAAATTTTTGTGTTGGTGTATGGAAGGCTATAACGCTTTTATTAAGGGTGCTTTGGAATAATGAAAAAAAAACTTTCTGTCTGGATGCTTTCAAGGGAGTACAGAGGGCTTGCAGGAGCCGGTGGAGTGCAGGATGTGGCAAGGGATCTATCCGAGGCCCTTGTGCGTTCAGGCTGCAGTGTGAGGGTGATAATGCCCCGCTATGGTTTTATGAAACCTGAGGAGTCGGGCTTCACAAAATTTGATGTCTCCTTTGATGTTGACATGGACTATGCAAATGAGGAGCGGCGCGAAACTGTATCCTTCTGGTCAAACCGCATAAACGGAGTGGAGGTGCTGCTTATCGAGTCATGGCGTTTTTCAGAAAAGCAGGACATATATACCTATACCGCAGAAGAGGAGTCTGTAAATCCTGATAACCGAAGGGGCACAGGCCATTATGATTACTTCGCAATGAACGTGCTTCACCAGAAGGCAGTGCTCGGCCTTTCTGCAGCAACTGACATCCGGCCTGACATATTCCACTGCCAGGATGGGCATACTGCCATCCTCCCTGCAATGATGCGAGAGCTTTGCGGATACAGGCAGTTTTTGAAGTCAAGCTCTGCAGTGGTAACAGTGCATAATGCAGGTGTGGGCTACCATCAGGAGGTGGCAGACCTTGCCTTTGCAAAGGCAAATACCAATCTTCCCTGGCGCGTAATTTACAGCTCCCAACTTCATGGCGCATTTGATCCATTCCTTGCAGGTGCGGCATATTGCCCCATAAATACAGTCAGTGAGAACTATGCGCGTGAACTCCAGGAGACCGAACTTGATGCAATGACAGGCTGGCTCGGCCATGCACTGCTTGACCGGGGCATAACCCTTCAGGGCATTACAAACGGAATCAATCCCTCTGAATTTGATCCGAGGCATGCTGAACAGTTGGGGCTTCCCGCCTCCTTTGACCCGTCAACAGGGGATCTTGCAGGTAAGGCCATGTGCTGCGGCTACCTTATTAAGCTTTTAAATGGAGAAGAAGCCATTGGAAATTCAGGTAGCAGCGGATTTTCAATGGAGTATCCTGGTGTAATCCTGCATGGGAGCCTGAAAAATGCTCGGCGCGACCAGGCACTTGTCACAGTGGTAGGACGTTTTTCAGACCAGAAGGGTCTTGATCTCTTTGCAGAGGCTCTGGAAGGGCCGCTTGCAGGCTCAGGAGACTTTAGTGTTGTAGTGCTTGGCAGTGGCAAGCCAGAACTTGAGGATTATTTCAAGTACCTGACCACGCTTCCCGCATGGCATGGACGCCTTGCATTTCTTTCAGGCTACAGCGCATCCCTTGCAAACCTCATTTATGCTGCAGGTGATTTCTTTGTCATTCCTTCTCGGTATGAACCCTGCGGGCTTACGGATTTTATTGCCCAGCTAATGGGTAACCTGCCTGTTGTCAGGGCAACTGGAGGGCTTGTAAAGGTAAGGGACGGTTTTAACGGCTTCAGCTTCAGTGAACCCGACTCCCACGCCCTTGCTGTAACCCTAAGGAGGGCAGTGGATATGTATGTTTCACAGCCAGAAAAGATAAAGAAGATGCAGAAGGATGCATTTGAAAATATTTTCAAGAATCATACCTGGGATGTGGTTGTTAAAAAATATCTGAAGCTGTATGCAGTGGCAATGAAGGGTTAAATTGTTTTTTATGGAAAAGAATAACGATACATCCAAACAGAAAAATAGCAGCCTCAAGGGGCGCATCAGACGGGGACGCAGGGCAAATAAAAAATTCCAGTGTCACGCATGCAAAAAAGAGCAGCCGTTTTGCTGGAACTGCCCCTGCGGTTTTCAGATATGTGATGATTGTCTCAAGGAAAATGCATGGGGCATTACAAACGGGCCAACATGGGTCTGCCCGGACTGTGGGCGGGTCAGGATGTTTTAATGGCACCTGTTCAGAGTCAAATGAAAAGGGCAGCTCCATTGGCTGCCCTTTGAATTGCTGTATTGAAGTGACGGTAAGTCAGGCTTATAGCTCTATTGCCACAACACCGCCTACACCGTCCTGGTTTTTCAGTTTCTCAAGAACAGCTTCATCCACCTTTTCATCAGTGGTCAGGAGAATAACATTCTTGTGATGGTCAGTGTCCTGGCCAACCTGCATACGAGCTATGTTGTGTCCGCCCTCACCCAGGGTAATGCCAATTCTGCCAATAACTCCGGGCCTGTCCTCATTGAAAATAAGAAGCATGTGGCCCTCAGGCACTGCATCCACCCTGAAGTCGTTCAGTTTGACAATTCTGGGTTCCTGCTTGCCGAAAATGGTGCCAGTAACCGTATTGGTTGCATTTTTGGTCTTTACTGTGAGAATCAGAAGGTTGTTAAAATCTTCTGATGTGCGGCTCTTGGACTCTGTAACCTTTATGCCGCGCTCTTCGGCAATTACCGGGGCATTTACAAAGTTGACCTCTTCCCGAAGTACTGGAGTGAGCAGGCTCTTGAGCACCGCAATGGTTACAGGGGCTGTGTCAAGCTCGGAAATATCTCCCTGGTAGCTGATGGTAACCTCTTCCAGAGGCCCGTCTGCAAGATAACCCTGAAATGTGCCCATCTTCTCTGCCAAGTTGATTACAGGCCCAAGAACTGCCAGGGCCTCGCTGCTGACAGACGGGACGTTTACAGCATTTCTCACCTCTCCCTTTGTAAGGTAATCTGCAATCTGGCGTGCCACTGCAACTGCAACATTTTCCTGTGCCTCTTTTGTTGAGGCTCCAAGGTGAGGGGTGCAGATGAAGTTGTCCAGGCCCAGCAGGGGATTTTCAAGTGTGGTGGGCTCCTTTTCAAATACGTCAAGGGCAGCGCCGCCAAGTTTCCCGGATGTAAGGGCGTCGTAAAGGTCACTTTCATTTACTATGCCCCCACGGGCGCAGTTCAGGACCATTGCCCCATCTTTCATCTTGTCAAACAGCTCCTTGTTCAGCATGCCCTTTGTTTCATTGGTAAGGGGGGTGTGAACAGAGATGTAGTCTGATTTGGCAAGCACTGTATCAAGGTCGGTAAGCTCAATTCCGTACTTTTCCATTACCTCTTTGCGAGCGTAGGGATCAAATGCAATGGTTTTCATTTTCATGCCCTGTGCAATCTGGCACACAATGGTTCCAATCCGCCCGCTTCCGATAATTCCAAGTGTTTTCCCTGCAACTTCCTGTCCCTGGAACTTCTTTTTCTCCCACTTTCCAGCCTTCATGGAAGCTGTAGCCTGGGGGATGTGGCGGGAAAGGGCCATAATCATGGCAATGGTGTGTTCCGCAGCGGAGTTTGTGTTGCCGCCAGGGGTGTTCATTACCACTATGCCCTTTTTGTTGCAGGCAGGAATGTCCACGTTATCAAGCCCGGTTCCTGCACGCCCAACCACCTTGAGCCTGTCAGCTGCGTTTACAACATCCTGGGTCACCTTGGTATTGCTGCGAATTACAAGGCCGTCAACACCTTTTATCGCCTCAAGGAGCTCCTCTGGTGATAGGCCAAGTTTCTCCTCAACTTCTAAACCTGCATTTCTTAAAATCTCCACGCCGTCCTGGGCAATGGGATCTGTAATAATAACCCTCATTTACCTGAATCCTTTCCCTATTATTCCACCCCAGTTCTGTCTGGGAATCAGCTGCCCCGGGCTGCCTGATGTCCGCAGTCTTGGGCTATCATGGAATAGCAGTCATATATTAAAAAATCAGTTTTCCTGTCTGGAAATCCTGTCTCTCCTCTTGGGGCGCTCTGAATGGCCAGTTTGTAGATTCAAAACCCTGTTTCATGTGAATGAATCAAATCTGGCAACTGTTAAGCTAGAGGCAAATTTAATTTGATGTGCATACTTGCACTTTTGGAACATGATTGTCAAGTTTTTAGGGCAAATGTTAATGAGATTATCCATAAACCTTTGCAGGAATAACTGCTGACCATGCATGATGATTTAGGGTGTACCCCAGCCGCCTCCCCCTGGGGTAAGAATGGTGAGTCTGTCTCCTGCTTCTGACTCAATATGTGTCTTTCCAGGAAGCACCGATTCTTTATCGGATTTGGCAGAATAAAAGATGTTTTTTCCGCATTGCCCGGCCCGGCCACCGTGAAGGCCATAGGGGGCAAGCCTTCTTCGCTCTGTAAGAAGGGTTATTGTAGCTGGAGACAGAAACTGATACGAGCGTAAAAGCCCGTCTCCGCCCTTGAACCTGCCGGCACCTCCTGAACTCTGTCTTATGGAATATTCTTCAATCCTCATTGGATATTCCTGTTCAATCACCTCGATAGGCGTATTCCTGGTGTTTGTCATATGCACCTGCACTGCAGAAAGCCCGTCACTGCCGGGCCTTGCCCCCATTCCGCCGGCAAGTGTTTCATAGTAGGCAAACTCCCCGCCCTCCTTCAGCGGGCCTCCAATGGCAATATTGTTCATTGTGCCTGCGCTTGCTGCAGGTATCCTTTCCGGAATTGCCTGGGCAAGCGTCCCAAGCACACAGTCAACTATGCGCTGGGATGTCTCAACATTGCCTGCCGCAACCGGTGCTCCCGGAAAGGCGTCAACCACGCTCCCCTTCCGTGTTATTACCCTTATGGGTTTAAGGCTTCCGTCATTGACCGGATATCCTTCCTCAACAAGGCAGAAAAAGCAGTAATACACGGCAGAATGGGTTACACTTGCTACAGTATTAAGTCCGGTCTTTACCTGGTCAGCGCTCCTGCTGAAGTCAAGCACTGCCTTTCCTGAATTGATACGCAAGGTTACCTCAATGGGCACAGGCGGGCTTTCTGCACCGTCATCATCCAGAAAATCCCTGAACTGCCACTCTCCATCCGGCATTTCCGAGATTATGTTTTCCATGACAAGCCTTCCATAATCAAGAAGGCTTGAAAGTTTTTTCTCAAGGCGGCTGGCATCCTGTTGAGACGCAAACTCGTTCAGTCTTTTAATGCCCCTTTCAAGTGCAGCCATCTGTGCACCCAGATCACCCTTTCGTTCATCAGGATTGCGCATCCTTGACACAATGCTATCGAGGAGTTTTTTATCTACTTCCCCGCCCCTTTGCAGCAGAGATGGTTCTATGAGCACGCCTTCGTCTGAAAGACTCCGGGCAAGAGGCATGGAGCCTGGAGTTATTCCGCCCACATCAGCGTGATGCGCCCTGTTCATCACATAAAACAGTGCATCATCTCCGTATTCAGGAATAAAGACCCCCTGCATGAGGGTAATGTCCGGGAGGTGGCTGCCCCCTGAAAACGGGTCGTTTGTGATTACAATGTCACCATCTTCAAGCTTGAACCGTTCAAGGATATATTTTGTGGTCAGGGGCATTGCCCCAAGGTGAACCGGGATGTGGGCTGCCTGGGCAAGCAGTTTGCCCTGTCTGTCAAAGACTGCACACGAAAAGTCGCAGCGCTCCTTGATGTTTGGAGAAAATGCAGACTTCTGAAGCACTATGCCCATCTCATCAGCTATGGATCCCAGGAGTTTGCCCGTTATCTGTATGTCAATGGGAGTTATTGAGTCGTCGTACATTGCCGTATTTACTTAATTAGGGGTAATTAAATTAAAGAATTATAACTTCGTCAGCTACACATTTGATGTTCTCGTAAAAAGTCTTATTTTTGAGCTTGTGCGCATAATGCATGCAATATATGTACGACACCATTATGGCGATACACTCTATGTTGTATGAGTATTATTTGGCTCTGACTTTTTACGAGTCCATCACATTTAATAGACGAACATAATGTGTTAAAAGGAATTTCTCCACTTTTGGGGTTGATAGCAGTAATTTTTGGTTAATAGATTTGCCTAAACAGCAGGGAGTGGTATGTTAGTAGCACACAAGTTATTAATTGCAATAGTTGTGAATTAAAATTTCATAGCAATATTTATGGAGGGCAAGAATTGGATATAAAATCCCACTGGAGTATGAAAGGAACCATTTTGAAAGGACTTGCGAGGCAAACGACAGCTCTGCCTGCAATAATTGCCGCCCTTGTGGTCCAATACTGCCTTTCTGCCTGTTGCCCAAAATGCCCTGAACCTGAACCCAGGATTATTTACAGGGAAAAGCCTCGTGATATACTGCTTGAAAAGGTTCGTACTTCCCAGACGGATGACATAAGAGAACTGCTTACTCCCTTGCTTGAGGACCCTGTACGCAGGTGTCTGGCAGCATATTATCTTTGCGTGTTCGACGGTACTCGCAAGGAGTATGTAAAGGTGCTCTATGATGACAGTTGCAAACGGGAAATTCCAGGAGAGGTGCGAGTAATAAAGAATCTCGTTTACTGGGAAAAACGCGCCAGGAAATGCATACGACAAAACCAGGATACGTCAGGTGCCTTAGAAAAATGCCAGGAGGATAATGAGCTCCTTACAAGAGAGATTGAGCGAATTCAGTTTGAATACAAGAAGAAAGAGGAGATTCGAAAAGAGGCCGAAAAGTGGAGATTTAAATAGTTGGCATGATTTTTGAATTTGTAATTTTGAAAGTTTGTAAAAAATGCTTGAATCATTGTTGACAATGTTGTAACATTTTTGTCACAAATGGATTTGTAAAGCAGTTCTGTTTTGTTAGGTTAGTATAGAACAGTTGGGATTGATAGACAGGGAAGTCATGAACCAGTCAGAGCATAACCTTGATAATCAGACAGGGATTGAGGAGGAATTGTCCGGTATTAGTGAGGCCGAAAAGCTAACAGTAAGCCGCCGCAAATTAATAACCGGATTCAGTGCAGTAGTTGCCGCAATATTAGTAAACCCGCTTTGCAAGGCTACAGAGGCCGCACAGAAGTCAGGGCTTGTTTTGCCTGACCTTGGTGAGGAACAGCGGGATCTCTTTTTATACTGCCCGGTTACAAAGGAATCACTTGCCGTTACCTACTGGGAAAATGGTCGATACAGTCTAAGTGCGCTCAGAAAGGTCAACTATCATTTTCGGGATCACTATTGTGGAAGAGTCCATGTGATTGACCCTAATCTTCTGGATTATCTCTTCCGTATCAAGGTGAGCCTGGAACTGAAAGACCCCATTCATATCCTCTCCGGATACCGCACCTATAAAACAAACGCCATGCTTAGAAGGCACAGTTCCAATGTCGCCAAACACAGTTACCATGTCTATGGCAGGGCGGTCGATATTAGGGTTCCGGGAGTACCTACATACAAACTCAGGAAGACAGCCTACAATCTTAAGGCCGGCGGTGTTGGCTACTATAAACGGCAGCGCTTTGTCCATGTGGATACAGGACAGTTTAGGTCATGGTGGGGATAGGCCGATAATTGATAATATTATACTGAAGCCCTCATTTATGAGGGTTTTTTTGTTTGTAGCAGGTATCAACATGACCCTGGTAGTACAAACTGTGAACGAGTTGAATAATTGTGTATATATAAATATATTTTTCAGGTAACTGTTGAAAAAGGCCGATATTATGTTACAGGGGCTTTATGTCATTACTGATGCTAAACTCATGCCTGAAGAGGATTTTTTTCAGATGGCTGAGGAGGCATTAAAGGGTGGCGCGAGGATTGTCCAGTTTCGGGACAAGCGTATACCAGACCAGGAGATGGTAAAAAAATCCGGTAAACTTCGCCAGTTGTGTGAAAGGTACGGTGCGTTGTATATCGTTAATGATCATGTGGAACTCGCTGCTGAGTCAGGTGCTCACGGGGTTCATGTAGGTGAAGATGATATAGATCTTTCCAGTGCAAGAAAAATAATTAAGGGTGGAATAATAGGAGTCTCTTGCTATAATAAAATAGAAGCTGCAGAAGAGGCTGTGGCAAGGGGGGCTGATTATGTTGCCTTCGGTTCCTTTTTCCCCTCTCCCACAAAGCCTGAGGCAAGGAGGGCAGGGCGAGAGCTGCTTTTAAGGGCACGGGATGTGTTGGATGTTCCAATATGCGCTATAGGTGGGATAAATGCAGCCAATGCACAGGAGGTCATTGATGCTGGTGCTGATATGACAGCAGTAATCAGTGACATCTGGACTGCTCCGGATATCTGTGAACGGGCTTCAGAATACGTCAGGTTATTTGGTCGTTAATGTTCCATGGTTTAGGCAGGTTTTTGTAGCAGAGTAAAATCCGTCTGCGTTGGGCAAATCTTTAGCCAGTTAGACTCTCTTTTTTGTAATGGGTTGTATAGTGCTGGTCTGTAGAATCTGAATTAAATTTTCATATGGCATATTGCCTGTGAATTCATCCATCAGCGCTATACCATTGGTCGATGAACATGCTGTCATACGAAAATGACAGCTCAAGCCTGGGAGGTGGCAATGCGTACAGGAAGATTCAGCAGGAAACTCGGTGAAAAGCAGTATGAGCAGAGGGCTGAAATGCGTTATCCATTGTCTTCAATGGTGACGTGGAGATGCGGTGATGATCAGTTCACCGGGCAGACCCTTGACATTGGTCGCGGTGGCATGAAAATAAAGTGCCGAAACCGAGTGCCTGCAAAAGAGCTGGTGTACCTGACCACCCTTGGCGCAATACCAATTAATATGTCCGGGCAGGTCAAATGGGTTTCGAGGATAGATGGCAGCTACAGGTTTGGAATCGAGTTTGTCTCTGTTACAAGGGATCAGTTGCGCTACCTTGAAGAAAATTGCCTTGATGACCTTGAGGCATCATACTGACCGGTCAAGTTACAGCACAAGGTTGTAATTGCCTGAATGGAACTTTTCAAAAGATTGAAGAAGTGGTTTTATGCAATTTTAATGGTCCGCAAACTGACAACCTCGCAAATCAGGCATTAGTGCTGTATTACAGGAAGGAGTTATGGAGGAGATATTTTCATGCAAGTGCTGTGGGCATTGTTGTCACGGCACAAGTACAGTTTCAATGACACCTGAAGAGCAGGAGCGTATAGCATCGTTCCTTAACCTTACAAAAGAGCAACTGCTGGAAAAGTTCTGTGTGGTCAAGGACTCCAGGGTTGAGATGCAGATAGTGGATGGCCACTGCATATTTTATGGTGAGGATGGCCTTTGCAAAATCCATGATGTAAAGCCGTTCCAGTGCCGCAGGTGGCCCCTGCACCCGGGGATTCTTGGTGATGAGGCCGCCTGGAGGGCAATAAAGGCAGACTGTCCGGGGTTTGATGAGTATGCAGAGTATGAAGACGTCTGCCGGCTTGTAAAGGAGCGTGCTGAAGTTGGATGCTGAAAGCGTAATAAAGCGTGCATTTGTCTCATGCCCCTTTGATCTTCTTGTTGACAAGTATCTTGAACGACTTCTTGAAACTGGTATCAATCCTGAGGTGGGGTTGAATCGCGCCGTTCTTAACAGATTTGCAATACATGATTTTGTGAGGGTGGCTGCTGTATTCAGGTTAAATGGTGTGCGGTGTACGGTACACGGTCCGTTTACTGATATTTCCCCCGGGGCGATTGATAGAGAGGTGCGCAAGGCATCAATGGGGCGGCTTCGTCTTGCTGTAGATGTTGCCTCGATCCTTGGCGCAGGCAGCGTGGTCATACATTCAGGCTATGATCATCAGCAGTACCTCTGTGCTGAGGAAGAGTGGCTTGAAAATATTATCAATTCACTGAAAGAACTTGTTGTCTATGCTGAAGATGCCGGCATACGGCTGATGCTTGAAAATGTTTATGAGCCTGATCCGGAGTTCCACAGGCAGATTTTTGCAGAAGTTGATTCAGAGGCGCTGGCATTCTGCCTTGACCTCGGTCACTTGAAGGTTTTCTCGCCTGATTCCACCCTTGACCAGTGGCTTGATGCTGTTGGACACAGGATTGGCGAGCTTCATATACATGACAACACAGGAGAAAGAGACGACCATCTTCCGGTGGGGCAGGGTGCCTGTGATTTTGACAGCCTGTTTGCATGGCTTGAAAAAAACGGCATATGTCCAGTACTGACCCTGGAGGCCCATGATGAGGATGCGGTCTTTCCATCCATCGAGGCACTTGGACGGCTTCTTGAAAAATATGCTGTCTGTTCCTGAAATACCAAATGAAGTACGAAAATAATTTTAAAAAAACTGGCCCATGTGCTTGACACAAGCCCTGCATGCATTTATTCTTGCACCCGTCCAAATCAATCGCGGTCCCATCGTCTAGTGGCCTAGGACGTCGGCCTCTCACGCCGAAAACAGGGGTTCGAGTCCCCTTGGGACCGCCATTTTCTCAAGGCTAATAAGTCTTCTTAACAGGCTGGGCTGGCCGAATCCTGTTTCTGTCAGATCTTCTAAAGCTTCCCTGACATTATTATAGTAATTGCTGCGTTTTTTTCTCTACCGCAGGATGATATTCAATTCTCATCCCTGCGTAACCTGTCCATCATTTCTTTGTGAGATATTGGTGTTACCTTTGCATTTTTTATTTCGTCGTCCCTCTCTATTGCCAGCTTAACAGCTTCCTCATCAGATATTCCTGAACCTATGATGTATGGATCTTCCAGACTTTCCCATATCGTCTCTGCCAGGAGTGCCCTATCTTTCGGATCCAGTCGCAGTGCTTCACTTGCTAATTGGTCGATATTCATCTCAATTTCTCCAGGCTTAAATTTTTTGTGTACGCCCGGCATGGGCATGAACTTTATAAGTTGAAACTCCTTGTAGTGGGGTCTATTGATATTTTCTATCATAATACTAATAAATGATGGATTCGTAAAAAGTCAGCGTCAAACACGTCTTATACATAGAGTGTATGTCCTTCTCTTCTAAACCATGATAATCCTCCTGACTCTGTTGTAACAGCTTTTCGGACTGTCCACAATTTCGGGGGAAGGTCAATGAAGAACATTGGTTTGAACTGCAAAAAGCGGTTTAACTGGGTCTGCACAATTTCAGGGTAGGTTCAATGTCCATTTATCTTGACAATGCAAGTTACTGAATTAGTATTTAGTAAATACATAGAATATATTTGGAGGATTTTCATGGCACAGCTCCATTGTTACGTTCCTGATCAAATAGCCTGCAAACTCAAGCAAAAGGCTGATAATGCCCACTTGTCAGTTTCAAAGTATCTGGCAAGGCTTATAAAAAAAGAAATTGGTGATGACTGGCCAGAAAATTATTTTGACATATTTGGTTCGTGGGAAGGCAGACCCCTTGAGCGTCCCGAACAGGGAAGCCTGGAGAAAAGAGAGAATTTCCGGTAGATGTGGCTGCTTGATACCAATGTATGTATTCATATTTTGAATGAAAAATCACCTGAAATTGAACGCCATTTTCGTCTTCATTCTCCTGCCGATATTGCCGTATGCAGCATTGTAAAGGCTGAACTGCTCTTTGGTGCCCGCAACAGCCAAAAGGTAGAGGTCAATTTGAATCGTCTGAAACTCTTTTTTGCTCCCCTTACAAGCCTGCCGTTCGATGACCGATGTGCTGAAGAATACGGACTTATAAGGGCGGATCTTACTTCACAGGGAAAGCTTATTGGCCCTAATGATATGCTGATAGCTGCGGTAGCCAGGGCTTATGACGCAACTCTGGTTACACATAATATAAATGAGTTCAGCAGGATAACAGGGATCAAACTTGAAGACTGGGAAGATGCCTCTATTTGAGTAACTGCTCACCCACCATCCAGAATGGAATCTCATTGCTTGCTCCGCCAAAATCGCGAAACTCGCTCGTACCTCGCTCAAACAGACACGATTTTATGGCTGCGCTTCACCAAGAAAAACTACGAAATTATTCAGACCTGGATTGAGCGATTGTCGGATTTGCTGCAGATCCGCGAAAGAGGAATTCCCATAATAAGTTGGTATATGGGATTCCTCTGACAAAGGAGATGCAGTAAATACGGCAATCCCGAAGGGTTTCAAAAGTTGTAGATGTAACTGCTTTTAATGTCGCAAAAAAACATTTTTTCAAACTTTTGAAACGCTCAATTCAGGTCAGAGTCACTCCAAAACAAGACCATTTACCACGCTGAATAGATACCCTGAAAATTACTTGGCTTGATGCGTTTTATCTGCAATGGCATCCAAAATTATGATAATGCTTGATATTAACTGAAATGAGAGTTAATAAGTAATGAATATCTCTGAATGCCTGTTCATTTTATGAAGGAATGGCTTGTCAGATGCGGAAACTCCAATTTACTCACATGCTGGCAAACTTGAAGTTGGCCGGTTAATCAAAACTTTCTACGGAGGAGACCTTTATGAACATTTTGATCTTTGGACCTAACGGAAGCGGCAAGGGAACACAGGGTGCTATTATTAAAGAGAAGTTTAACCTTCCTCACATCGAGTCAGGCGCCATTTTCCGTAAGAACATCGGAGAGGGAACAGAGCTTGGGAAAAAGGCCAAGGAGTATATCGACAGGGGTGATCTGGTACCGGATGATATCACTATTCCAATGATCCTCAACCGCCTCAAGGAAGACGACTGTAAGAACGGCTGGATTCTCGATGGTTTCCCCAGAAACAAGGTTCAGGCCGAGACTCTTGCAAAGGCTCTGAAGGACGAGGGGATCAATCTTGACTACGTAATCGAGATAGTCCTTCCAAGGGATGTTGCAAAGCTCCGCATTACTGGCCGCAGGCTCTGTGTAAATGATCCTAATCATCCAAACCACATTGCCTTTGATGCAATCAAGCCTGTAGAAAAGGACGGCAAGCTGGTATGCCGCGTATGTGGCGGTGACCTCAAGACAAGGGCTGATGACCAGGATGATGCAGCAATCGACAAGCGTCATGACATCTACTATGACGACAAGACAGGTACCATGGCTGCTGTTAACTACTTCAAGCAGCTTGATGGTCCCAAGGTAATATCTGTTGATGGTCGGCCTTCCATCAAGGAAGTTACAGAAGCCATAATGAAAGAGCTCAAGTAACGCACCCTGTTTGTTTAGGGTTTAAGTTTTAGATAACAGTTTCGGGGGCAGGGCCTTGCAAGGGCTTCTGCCCCTTTTTTGTGAATCCGCTTCCCCCCTGGGCTGTGTTATGAGATTCTTTTTGAGATTGTCGGCGATTATAGACAGTATAAGTGAGTGTATTGGCCGGGCAGTTTCCTGGCTTGTCTTTCTGCTTGTGCTCCTTGTTACAGCAGATGTGATTATGCGCTATCTCTTTCACATGAGTTTTGTGGCGCTTCAGGAGCTTGAGTGGCATCTCTTTGCACTGATTTTCCTGCTTGGAGGTGCGTACACCCTGAGACACAACGGGCACGTCAGGGTTGATGTTATCTATCAGCGACTGGGTAAAAAGGGCAGGGCATGGATTAACCTGATTGGCTCTGTGCTGCTTCTCTTTCCAGGCTGTTATCTGGTAATCTCAACCTCAATTCCCTTCGTTCATTCATCATTTATGATGCACGAGATGTCCCCGGACCCCGGCGGGCTTCCTGGCCGCTACATCCTGAAGGCTGCAATCCCGGCAGCATTTGCCCTTATGGCTCTACAGGGAATTTCACTTCTTATTCACAGCCTGCTGGACATTGCAGGGGTTGAGCATGATGCCATGCCTTGTGCCGGACAGGAAACGGAGGAGTGCTGATGGACTATCTTGCTGCCTGGATGTTTCTTGCCCTCACCATACTTCTTCTTGTCGGCTTTCCTGTTGCATTTACCCTGCTTGGCACCGCCCTAGTCTTTGGTTTGATAGGTCTTGACTGGGGATTTTTTAATATGCTCCCCATGCGTATATGGGGCATTATGACAAACTATACCCTGATAGCAGTGCCCCTCTTTATCTTTATGGGGGTGATGCTTGAACGCTCCGGCCTTGCTTCAAATCTGCTCAGGGCAATGGCAATGGTTTTTGGAAGGCTTAGAGGCGGGCTTGCTGTTGCCGTTGTTGTGGTGGGGGCACTTTTGGGCGCCTCAACCGGAATAGTTGGGGCAACGGTGGTAACTATGGGACTTCTTGCCCTTCCCACCATGATGGATAACCGATATCAGCATGAACTTGCAACCGGCACCATAGCGGCATCAGGAACTTTGGGGCAAATTATTCCGCCAAGTATCGTGCTGGTGCTCCTTGGTGACATAATCGGTGTATCTGTGGGCGATTTGTTTGTTGGTGCAGTAATCCCCGGCTTGCTCCTCGTAGTGGTCTATATAATCTACATCCTGCTTTTTTCCGCCTGGAAGCCGGAGGCTGCCCCACCAGTGCTGTACAAACCTGAGGACGATTCTCCAGGACACGGGAAAGGTCTTGCCCTCTACGTGCTTAAGGCACTGGTTCCGCCATTGCTGTTGATGATCCTGGTACTGGGTTCCATTTTTGCTGGCATTGCCTCACCAACCGAGGCAGCAGGTGTTGGGGCAGCAGGCGCAACCCTGCTCTGTGTGGCAAACAGAAAGTTTTCTATGGATGTCCTGAGACAGGTAATGGAGACAACCACGCAGCTTACCAGCATGGTTTTTATAATCCTTGCCGGGGCTGCTGCCTTTGGACTGGTATTTCGCGGGCTGGGTGGTGACGTGGTCATACGGGAATTTTTGGTTCACATACCTTTTGAAAAATGGGGCGTTCTTTTTACAGTGATGCTCGTGATCTTCATTGCAGGCTTCTTCCTTGATTTTATAGAGATAACATTCATTCACATCCCCGTGCTTGCTCCTGTAATGAAGTCCCTTGGGTTTGATCCGGTGTGGTTTGCAATACTTTTTGCTGTAAACCTCCAGACCTCTTTCCTCACCCCTCCCTTTGGCTTTGCACTCTTTTATCTAAAGGGAGTATCTCCGCCAGGCATAGAGACCACTGAGATTTACAGGGGAATCGTTCCGTTTGTGATTCTTCAGGTTGTGGTGTTGGGGATAATTATAGCGTGGCCAGAGGTGGCAACCTGGCTGCCCAGGGTTATGGCAGCCAGGTGACTGGATGATGTTATGGATTGCAAGGCCTGTTTACAGGAGCCCTGCCTTATCAAGAGCCGTTAAGGATAGCCTGTAGGAGATAATAATCATTACAATCCATGCGATAATAAGAAATATTTCCATTTGTCAACCTCTCGTTTTTTGTACCAGTTCAATTTTCTGTTTTGCCTGTTCCCAACCTGGAGTCTGGGAACAGGCTGATACACTTTAATAACTGTCCTCTTGAGCAGTAACATCTTCTGCCTTTATCTTTCCACGATCCATCAGGTACCAGACCCAGGCTATATATGCCAGCACCACCGGGATCACCATTGCAACGTATGTCATTGCAGTAAGTGTATAGTGACTGCTTGATGCATTAAAAATGGTGAGGCTGGACTGCAGATCTGCCTTGGATGGATAAAACGGTGTGTTGTTGTAGCCTGCAGTCAGCAGCAGCGCAAGACCTGTAAGTACCGTGCCCGGCCCTGCAAGCCAGATTCCAGCCCGGCTCCGGGAAAAGGCATTCAGCACAACCCCGGCAATGACCAGGACCAGCCCGCCCGCCAGCATTGCAGATACTGCAGGCATTGCAAGTAGGTTATGGAGATATTTGCCAGACTCCATGAACACCATGCCTGTATCCTGGTCAATGGCATATCCCTTCATAAAGGCAAGCATGCCAAGGACATAGAGCAAAAAGGGGAGGCCGCACAGCAGGTTGACAAGTGCACCGGTTCTTACCCTTTTTTCAAACTCAGGCATGCCGGTAAAGTCCAGGTTGTTGGTGAGGTAAAGGGAGCCAAGGGTCCTGGCATGGAATGCCAGGAAGACACCAAGAGATAGATTAAAGAAGTTGAATGCTGCCTCAAGCCCCCTCAGTGAAGATGTCCATTTTACAAGGTTGTAGTCGTTCAGAACAAAGTTGGAGCCTGAAAAAAAGGTGCCTATGGCTGCGCCAATAAGCAGTATTCCAAGGCTTCCGTTAATAAATAGAAACAGTTCATAAGTCCATTTTCCAAGCAGGTTCCCCGGTTTTTTCCTGTACTCATAACTGACTGCTTGGATGATAAAAGTAAAAAGTATCACCATCCACACCCAGTATGCCCCACCAAAACTGGTGGCATAAAACTTTGGAAATGCGGCAAAAAGCGCGCCGCCAAACAGGACAAGGGTGGTAAAGGTAAGCTCCCACTTTCTTCCAAGCGAGTTGATAACCATATCCTTTTCAATGTCTGTTTTTGCAATCTGCCACAAAAGGGTCTGGCCTCCCTGGACAAAGGTAAGGAACAGGAAGAGGGAACCTACAACTGAGCATAAAAGCCACCATAAGTGTTGAAGCAGTGCTGTATCAAGGTTTCCTATCATTAGCCTAGTCCTCCTCTGGTCCTTTGCCAATTTGCGTAGTCATAATCCTGATTTCTGCAAGAAGAAGCAGTGTAAACAGCCCAAGAAACATGAAAAATGTTGTCTTTACCGTATCTGCCGTAAGGTTGGAACGTGCTACGCTTACCGGAAGGAGGTCCTGAATTGTCCAGGGCTGCCTGCCAACCTCTGCAACCACCCAGCCTGCCTGGGAGGCTATCAATGCCAGGAAAAAGGCCGTAACTCCGGCAAGCTGAAGGACTGTGAGGTCTTCCAGTTTTCCCTTCAAGGCGCCTGCCAGAAATGCGATGCACAGAAATATGAAGAATGTGCCCAATATCACCATGATATGGAATGAATAGAAGGATATTGCAACAGGTGGAACTGCCTCAGCCGGATCGGACAGATACCCGTAGCCAAGGTGCTCTCTGTATTGGTCAAATGCGGCAAGGGCTGTCTCCATTCCTGCTGTATCCTTGTTCTTCTGGGCCTTTTTGTATTCTGCAAGGGCGGTGATTGCCTTTTTGCCAAGCTCTATACGTTGTTCTGCGCCTACAATGCCATGATCAGGATTGCCGAATACAAGGTCATTAACGCCTGGGACATAGGCAGATGCAGAGCGTTTGGCAAGGATTGATAGCAGGCCCGGAATCCTGACTTCAAAGCTGAACGCTTCCTTGGAGTCACCTGGTTTTTTGTCAGGGTTTGGTATTCCTGCTGCAACTATTCCAGCGCCTTTTTCTCCATGCCACAGGCCTTCAAATGCTGCAAGCTTCATGGGCTGGTACTTTGCAACTGAATAGGCCGCTTCATCTCCTGTGCCTGCGGTGAAAAGGGCTGCAATCAGACCAAACATTGCAGCCACGGTGATGCTGCGTTTTGCAAGTAGGACGTGACGTTTTTTAAGAAGATACCAACAGGAAACCGAAATGACGAAAAGAGAGGCTAACAGGAAACTTGAGCTGGTTGTATGGGTAAACTTGCTTATGGCAACAGGGGATAGAATAACCTCCATGACGTTCTGCATTTCAAACCGTGCGGCATCAGGATTGAACTTCATGCCGGTGGGGTGCTGCATCCACGCGTTTGCTACAAGTATCCACAGGGCTGAAAGATTTGAGCCTATTGCAACCATCCAGGTTGACACAAGGTGAAACCGTTTTGACACCCTGTCCCAGCCAAAGAACATAACTGCAAAAAAGGTAGCTTCCAGAAAGAAGGCTACGATTCCCTCAATGGCAAGCGGCGCACCGAAGATGTCCCCAACCATCCAGGAGTAATTTGACCAGTTCGTGCCGAACTCAAATTCAAGGATGATGCCAGTGGCGACTCCGATGGCAAAGTTGATGCCAAAGAGCTTCATCCAGAACCTTGTAAGGCGTTTCCAATCCTCATTTTTTGTCCGGACATAAATGGTTTCAAAAAAGGCACACAGGAAGGAAAGCCCAAGCGTTAGCGGTACAAAAATCCAGTGGTACATGGCAGTGAGAGCAAATTGTGCCCTTGCCCAGTCCACCATTAGGGGATCAAAATGGTCAATCATGTTGGCACCTCCATTTAACGTGACAAGTAACTGTTCAGCGTATTAACAGAATGGTTCGTAAATGGTCTTGTTTTTCCGTTCCGGTGAATAATTTCTTGTTTTTCTAAAGCTTGCTACGCCAAAATCGCGAAACTCGCTCCTACCTCGCTCAGACAAACGCGATTTTATGGCTGCGTTTCGCCAAGAAAAACTACGAAATTCTTCAGAGTCACTCCAAAACAAGACCATTTACTACGCTGAATAGATACCGTGGCAACAGCCTAAGGCTGAAAGTCTAATAAAGAGACATAAAAGCTGAATTGCAGAGAGCACTGAGAGCGCAAAGATTTTTTGCTGGTTCCCCAACTCCTGTTTGCGAATCCTTAAGGTTTCCTAATGTTTCGCCTCTGCAGCTGTTATTTCAGCAAATACATGCTCTGCCCGTTCTCTGTCAGTATTGAAACTTGTATGCAGGTAATCCGGACAGATATAAACCTTTATCACGCAGAATATGATTATGAGCTTGATAATGATGATCTTCCAAAGGGTTTTCCCCAAGGTCATTGAGCGGAAACCTTGAAGATAAAAGGATGTTATTTCTTTTATCAGATTCGGCATTAAAATATTACCCCGGAAAGCATCATGTTGGTGGAAAACATGCCCCTTCGTTGATTAGATCGTCAAACGTTACCGACCCCAAAGTTTCTCTTAACTGGTTTCTTGCATGTTGCCACACCCTGTGTACAGAACATGTAGAGCTGGCATCACATGAGCCTGGCCTGCAAACGCAGTCGTTAAGGTATATTTCGCCTATCATGGTTTCTACTATATCAAGGAGAGTTATATCCTGGGGGTCCTTGATAAGAATAAACCCCCCGCGAACTCCCTGTCTGATTTCTATAATCCCTGCCTTGGCAAGCTCCTGTGCTATTTTAGCAAGAAATTGCGCCGGGATATCTGCCTTTGCTGCAATTTCTTTTCTGCTGACAAGGACATCGCGTCCAGCATTTGAAAGGTAAACTACGCATCGTACTGCGTATTCACCTGCTCGCGTTAATCTCATTTTGTGAAATTCCTGTATGTTTGATTTTATTTGTTAAATAGCTCAATTTGGGTCAAAAAGATTTACCCGATATAATTACTCTTATAACATCATAAATAAGACAAGTCAAATCTTGATTATTGAAAACGGTTTGGATGTAGCAATCTGTTTGCGAGTAAGGAGGGGAAAGAAAAAACCCGCTGGTCCAGTTTTGAACCAGCGGGCTTGCTTTACGTTTTAACTCGCCACAACGTATTGCGGCAATGTTACTTCCAGCGGCTTAAAAGAACCAGAGAAGCTCAGCAGCGAAACGCATTGAGACTTTGGAAGAATCGTCTGCATCCTCAAAATCAACGCCCTCGCCATAAGCGTTGTATGCCTGGGTAATATCCTTGGCACCTGAGCCGGGGAACAGGAATGCCATGCCCCCCTTGAGGGTAACATTCTTGTAGATTTTGTAGCGGAGCTCATGGTTCCACTCAACGCCCATGAAGGAGTCGATGTCAACGTCACCGGTAACGCCGGCCTGAGCAAAATAGTATTCAACAGCGGTTGACTGCTGGAACCACATTGCCATAACGTGTGTGATGTAGGTAAACTCTCCAATTTGAGCATCAACACCACCACCGATCATCTCAAAGCCAGGGTTGTTCAGAGCAGCACCGCCATTGATGCCGCCACCATATACAGTGCCGTAGTAGGCAGGGAACATGCTGTACAGAACCTGTCCGAAAATCGGGTTGCCGTCATGTACAATGCTCTGTTCACTTCCATACCTCGGGGTAAACCTGGTTATACCAACTGCAGGAGTAAAGCCTCTAAGTTTGTCATCAGAAGGATCACCATCACCCTGGAGGTAGTAGCCACCGATATGGGCATTGAATTTTTTCAAACCAACATATTCATGGAGATCTACCAGAAGATCGGCATATAAAGCTACTGAACTGATGTCAGCATCATTCTTGTCGAGTTTGGCCCCGATATTATCAACATCACCGGTTACATATGCGATCTCTGCCAGAGGCTTGAAGATGCCATAGTCACCTTTGTAATTAATCCCAAAGAAGTGCCTGTCCACATATGTAGCATCTCCGTTTGCCTCAAGGTCGTTATGATCCCACATGTAGAAACCTTCCACAAAGCTTCCACCAAAAGTGTAGCCTAATTTACCAAAAATGAAGGTTCTATCATGATCATAGTCCTGAACTGGTGTGTTGATAGCATTTGTGTTATTTACGTTATCAAATTCACCAGTGCTTGAATTATATTTTGTGTCATTGGGGGTATATCCAGCTTCAGATTCATCCTTCTTGATATACCAGGCAGACCAGGAGAAGTTGTTGGCGCATCCGGTAATGCCTATGCCGGGGTCATCATCGCCATAAACCATACCACCGAATTTGACGTCGGTAGCCTTAACATCCCAACCACCGTTCAGGCGGGAGTTGATCCAGGGCAGGTTGAAAGATGCATTCAGGCGCTCAATACCAAACTGCTGGGACTGTTTACCTGATGCAAAGTCTGTCCTGTCAACACTGGCTCTGTCAAGAGTGGTGTCGGATTCAAGGGCAAAGTAAACATCCCAATCCTGATCGTGGGCAAAGTTGAAGAAGAGCCTGTTTTCGCCACGGATGTAGTTATCCTTAACTGCACCGCCAGCCTCAGTGAGGTGGGCCCTGGTGCTGAGGTAAGCACCCCTCATAATTTTTGATGCTTTCTCTTCCTGCGTTGAGTTCAGTTTGTCAGAAATACCAAAGTCCCTGTGAACTTCAGATGTGGGAACCAGCCTTACCTGAGCACCCATCTTGATTGTAATATCACCAAGGGTCTGTACCTCAACTGACCCTGGCCCTGCCTGTGCAAGTCCTGCAAATGCAACGGCAGCAAAAAAACACGTGATAATAGTGAGAATTTTCTTCATGTTAGGTATCCCTCCTGTTTAAATAAAATCCTCTGAATTTGATAATTTTTTACACAGCATGAACATAAGGCTTGATAAATAGTCTGTTTTGTTTCATCACCTCCTTTTTATACGGGTTGGTTTTTACTCCCCTGTCATTTCCTTGACCAAGCCTTGAGAAAAGACCTCCACTCTTTTTCTAAAGGCTTCCTGTACTATTTCCACATCCTGCATGAACTGCTCCAGCTCCCTGAAGGTAAGTGACTGATGACCATCGCACCAGGCACTTTCAGGTTCCGGATGGCATTCCACAAGGATCATATTGGCTCCGGCTATAACACCCTGGGCTGCAACATGGAATATGTCCATGAGTCCATTGGGTGCATAGTCTTTGGAGCCTACCGAATGGCTGGGGTCAATGCAGACCGGCAGCCTTGTAAGTCTCTGTATCACAGGAACATGGGCAAAGTCAACAAGGTTTCGGTGTGGTGCACCCATCTGGGATTTTACACCCCTGAGGCAGAATATGATATTCCTGTTACCGCCACTTGCAATATACTCGCATGCGTTAAGGGATTCTTCAATGGTAAGTCCCATACCACGCTTGTAAAGGACCGGCATCTCCTGCTGCATGCCTACCTGCTTTAACAGCTCGAAATTCTGGGCATTTCTGGTTCCAATTTGCAGCACTACACCGGTTGGTTTGCCTGCCTTTTCAAGTTCTTCCTGTATCTCGTCAATGTGCTGTTCCCTGAGCACTTCCATTGCTATGGCCTTGATGCCATACTTCCCGGCAAGCTCAAAGACCCACGGAAGGCACTCCCTGCCATGCCCCTGGAAATCATAGGGGCTTGTACGGGGCTTGTATGCGCCCATACGTGCAGTGGTAAGGCCGATGGATTGCAAAAATTTGAATGTTGCCTCTACGTTTTCAGGAGTGTCCACGGCACAGGGACCGGCAAATACCTGCAGGCCCTCCTGATCAAATTTTATTCCGTTATATTCAAATCCTACCGGCACGAAGTTCACATCGTGCCTTCCAATCTGCCGGTACTTGGTGGAGACCCTGACAACCTTTTCCACCCCCTTCATTGCCCCCACAACCTCCTCCGGTATGTTGTGGGTTGGGCCGATCAGGTGCATCTCCCGTACCGTACGGGTTTCCCCCTCAAATTCCACGAGTTTCAGGTTTACGCCCGGAAAATTTTCAAGGAATTCTTTTATTCTGGTAATCTCTTCCCCATCGGGGCCGACATCTGTTTTGAAAATAATAATCATGATTAAAACTTACGTTCCTCTCCTCTATTATCGACATATATTGAGCCTACTATAATTTTTTTTGATTTTTACCACCGTGACCACGGCTGGTCAACAACCATGTTGCGATTTTTGGGCCTGATTATATCCATTATCAATGTTGACTGAGGCCGGGTTTTGACATAGGTTTACCGGGAAAATAGCTCAAAGCTGAAAGCTCAAGGCTCAAAGTATAAAGAAGCCATGTCTGCTTTCAGCTTCCAATTTTGAATTTTGAGCCAACTTTCATGTCAGGGGGAAACCCCATTCATGAAAGTTTTGTAATTTGTAAGGAGTAATTTATGGGTTTGACCGTTACCGAGAAGATAATTGCAGAGCACCTGGTGGAAGGTGAGATGGTTCCAGGAAGCCCCATTGCCATCAGGATTGACCAGACCCTGACACAGGATGCCACAGGAACAATGGCATACCTTGAATTTGAAGCAATTGGAATTCCAAGGGTAAAAACAGAGCTTTCTGTTAGCTATGTTGACCATAATCTGCTTCAGTCCGATTTCAGAAACGCTGATGACCACCGTTTTCTGCAGTCCATAGCAGCAAAATTCGGTATCCAGTTCTCAAGACCAGGGAATGGAATATGCCACCAGGTTCACCTGGAACGCTTTGCAAGGCCGAGCAAAACCCTGCTTGGGTCTGACAGCCATACCCCCACTGCCGGTGGTTGCGGCATGCTTGCAATGGGTGCTGGCGGGCTTGATGTTGCCATGGCAATGGCAGGAGAGCCCTTCCACCTTAACATGCCTCTTGTAGTAGGTGTAAAACTTACAGGAAGCCTTCAGCCCTGGGTATCTCCAAAGGATGTGATCCTTGAGCTTTTGAGGCAGCTTTCGGTCAAGGGAGGCGTTGGCAGGGTGATGGAGTATTTTGGCCCTGGTGTTGAGACCCTTTCTGTTACCGACAGGGCGGCAATTGCAAATATCGGCACAGAACTGGGTGCTACAGGAACTGTTTTTCCATCAGATACCGTAACACGCAAATTCCTTGAAAGCCAGGGCAGGGAAGAACAGTGGGTTGAGCTTGTTGCAGATGACAATGTGACCTATGCCGACCTAATTGAGATAAACCTTGATGAACTTGAGCCCATGGTGGCATGCCCATCCTCACCAGATAATGTAAAAAAGGTCAGTGAGGTTGCAGGCCAGCCGGTTTCCCAGGTGATAATCGGTTCATGCGCCAATTCATCGTACCGGGATATTGTCCTTGCGGCAGAGGCGTTAAAAGACAGGGAGATTGATAGGTCTGTCAGTTTTGAAATCAATCCGGGAAGCCGTCAGGTGCTTGAAAACGCTGATGCAGCAGGTGCACTCAGGCATCTTATTCACTGCGGGGCAAGGATTCATCAGTGCGGATGCCTTGGCTGCATAGGAATGGGACAGGCCCCTGCAACAGGTACAATCTCAATGCGTACCTTTACAAGGAATTTCCCGGGAAGGAGCGGCACAAAAGATGACAAGGTCTATCTTTGCTCTCCTGAGGTGGCGGTTGCTGCAGCCATTACCGGCAAGATTACAGACCCTCGTGAGCTGGGTGATGCCCCTGTTGTGAGCCTTCCTGATAAATATATTATAAATGATAACGGCATTATTCCTCCGCCTGAAGACGGCACAGGTGTTGAGGTGCTTCGCGGGCCCAATATAAAGCCGCTTCCTGATTTTGATCCTCTGCCGGATGATCTGAAGGCTGCGGCTATCCTGAAGGTGGGTGACAATATAACTACTGATCATATCATGCCTGCAGGAAGCAAAATTCTGCCTCTGAGAAGCAATATTCCTGCAATCAGTGAATATGTCTTCTCTGCCATTGATCCGGAATTTCCCAGCCGGGCGCAGCAGGCCGGTTCTGTCATAATTATTGGGGGAGAAAATTACGGGCAGGGTTCATCAAGGGAACATGCTGCTCTTGCCCCAAGGTATCTTGGAGTGCGTGCCAAGCTGGTCAAGAGCTTTGCCAGGATTCACAAGGCAAATCTTGTAAATTTTGGAATTGTTCCCATGACATTTGCCGATCCTGCTGATTATGACAAGGTTGAACAGGGTGCAGAGATTACAATTCCTGGTATCAGGGCAGCGCTTCTGAGCGGTTCTGACACGGTTACGGTAAAGATTGGAAGTGATCAGACAATTCAGGCAAAACTCGACCTTTCAGAGCGTGACAGGCTGATTCTGGGGGCCGGAAGTCTGCTTAACTGGGTCAGGGCAAAGATTGGTGCACAGGAATCCTGATTTCAGGGTTTGATTCTTTGGCTGAACATAAGAGTTTCTGTGTTCAGCCATTATTTTTTGATCTGTAGATGCTATGAAACCTGACGCCTTCACAACACTTTATGGCATTATTGGCCATCCTGTATACCATAGCCTGAGTCCTGCAATGCATAATGCAGCATTTGATGCCGTTGGTATCAATGCGGTTTATCTGGCTTTTGATGTTACTGATCTGCCTTCTGCGGTTCGAGGCATAAGGGCTCTGGGCATTAAGGGGCTTTCGGTGACCATCCCGCACAAGGTTGAGATACTGGAGTTTCTTGATGAGGTAGATGATGTTGCCCGGAGAATAGGTGCGGTCAATACCCTAGTAAACAGAAATGGCAGTCTTTGGGGCGGCAATACAGATTGGATCGGTGCTGTAAAGGCCCTTGAAGAGCAGACACAGCTTGAAGGAAAACGGGCTGTTGTGCTGGGGGCAGGTGGCTCTGCGCGGGCAGTATGCGCCGGGCTGAAAGAGCGAGGCGCATTTGTCCATTTAGTAAATCGTACAGTTGAAAATGCGAAAAAACTGGCTGAACGGTTTGCTTGTTCCTGGAGCGGACTTGATGAAATTAAGGACATAGAGGGTGAAATACTTGTAAATACCACTTCAGTTGGCATGGAGCCGGATAGTCACAAAACTCCTGTGCCTTCTGAAATTCTTGAAAGATTCAATATTGTTATGGATATTGTTTACGCCCCTCTCAAGACAAAACTGCTTGATGAGGCAGAAAAGGCAGGTTGCGTGACGATTAATGGACTTAGGATGTTGCTTTTGCAGGCAGTGTCTCAATTTGAGTTTTGGACTGGTAGGAAAGCGCCTATTAATGTAATGGAAAAGATTCTTTACAGCCGGTTTGCTTAATATGCAAGGTGCAGCCTACGGATAACCTGAACCTACCCCGAAATTGTGCAGACCCAGTTAAGCCGCTTTTTTGCAGTTTAAACCAATGTTCTTCATATTCTGATGGTGACTGCCATCCATTGGCGGAATGCCTTCTGCGACGATTGTAATACTGCTTTATATACTTGAAAATGCCATTGCCTGCCTGGCTAAAATCCTTGAAAACGGTATGGTTGAGATACTGACCTTTTTCGATACACCGAACGTCAGAATTCACCTGCTGCCATGGAGCAAGCCCAAAGGGCGCAGCGGAATGGCGGTCAGGTGAAGCGCATTGTGTACGCCCGTCATGGGCATGAGCTTATGAGGTGAAAGTCCTCTGTAGCTGAACCACTGATAGAATCTTTCTATCATAAACTACTAGCCGACGGCAAGGGCATTGCCGTGAGGTGATGTCTGAAGGAAGCCCGAGTGCAAAGCTGTGAGTCGACGGAATGGCGGGAAACGCCTGCTCGGTATTCCCACGGTAATGGACCGGGTAATCCAGCAGGCGCTTCTCCAGATATTAACCCCTGTATTTAAGCCATGCTTTTCAGAGTTCAGTTTCGGATTCCGTCCTGGCAGAAGCGCTCATGATGCCGTAAGGCAGATGCAGCATTACGTCTGTCTCTTATACACATCTG
>WGBG01000007.1 GCA_015494395.1 Deltaproteobacteria bacterium | reverse complement strand
GGAAGCTGATGACGGAGCGCCCTCACAGGCGTGGCTATTATGTTGCCCAGCAGCAGTGCCGTAACCGTCTGCTTCATGGTGAGAACCCCGGCGCTGAGCATTGCCCCTGCTGCTGCAGCCCCTGCAGTAAATTCAGCCACAATACTGAAAACAACAACGGAAATCCCCTCAACAGGCATACTCCTGCTGGTTACAAGGTGTGCAGTTTCCTGCTGAAGCCAGTGGAAAAATCCCGACTGCTGGAGCAGCACCACCAGGATGTAAATTGGAACGGTGTAACAGAGGATATTTAACAGACGTCTTTTAATGTATTTCTCGGCAAGTCGCCTCACCTTTTGCAACTTTTCCTCCCTGGTGCCCTCTGCCCTGCGGGACTCAGACCGCTTTGTGCTATGGTGTTTACCAAGAAACAATCTCCCAAGGATGATTACCACCACTGTCCTTAGCACCGCGGCAAAAAATGTTATACCCAGATAGATTGCTCCTGCGCTACCCACCAGGGGAACAATGACGGCAAAGGTTACAGGCAGGTGAAGCACATAGGAGGGAAGCCCCACGTTTAGCAGAGTTGCAAGAAACATCTCCTGCCTGCTTATCCTGTGTTCCCGGTATGCATTCCACAGCATGGTATTCGCTGCAACCCCTGACAGAAAGGCAGAGGTAAAGGCAGTTCCGCTGTAATCGCTGAAGTTTCCGGCGCGCATCAGAGGGCGTGCAAGCACCGCCACCACGCTGTTCCATCCCATACCCTCTACCACGGCACTCAGGACAAGGCTCATTGCCATTATTGCAACGAGCCTCAGCAGGGGCCATGCCAGGCGGCTCCAGAGAAGCTCAGGAGTTACCCCATCCCATGCATAGACAAGGACGGCAAACAGGAGCACAGACAAAGTCATACTGACGGTTACAGTTTTTAAGGAAACGGATTTTTTCATATATAGCTCTAACGCAGTATTTTTCTTTCACCTAAGTTGAGCGATTGTCAGATTTGCCGCATATCCGCGAAAGAGGGCTTCCCACTATAGTAGGCTATGTGGGAAGTCCGATGACAAAGGAGATGCGGTGAAGCTGGCAATCCCGAATGGTTTGAAAATTGGAAAGCTATAATCAATATAACTTCTCTTAATTTCTCTAAAATAATTATTTTCCACATTTTGAAACGCTCAACTTAGGTGGAAGATACTTGACGTACTGAGGCCACATTCAGTATGTTGCCAGTCTGCCGTGGCAGATTAAATGCACACGGTAAACTATTTTTTTCAGGAAAGGGAGTGCTGTCTTATGGAAACAGGGAAAATTCGTAATCTGGCCTTGGTATCACAGAGCGGAAGCGGTAAGACCTCGCTTGCAGAAGCCATGCTGTTTAGTGCCAAAGCAACTTCCAGGCTCGGACGCGTGGATGACGGGACATCTGTTCTTGATTTTGAACCGGAAGAGATCAAACGTCACATAACAGTCAGCACGGCCTTTCATCCCCTGGACTGGAAGAAGCACAGGGTTTACCTCATGGACACCCCTGGTGATGATAACTTCCTGTGTGAGGCAATGATGGCGCTCAGAGCCACAGATAACTGCATAATGGTTGCTGATGCCGTTGATCCGGTAAAACCCCAGACCCAGAAGATATGCAACATGATTGGGAAAACAGGCCTTCCAACCCTGATGTTTGTAAACAAGATGGACAAGGAACGGGCTGACTTCAACAAGGCGGTTGATGCGCTTGGGGAGCTCATGGAAAAACGCCTTGTGCCAATAACTCTGCCAATAGGAAAGGAAGAGTCTTTCAACGGCATTGTTGACCTGGTTCAGATGAAGGCATTCCAGTTTGATGACAGCGGAAAGGCAACTGCAGTTGATCTGCCAGCAGATATGGAGGACGCGATTGAAGAGGCACGAAACAACCTGATTGAGTATGCCGCAGAATCAAACGACGATCTGCTTGAGAAGTTCCTGGAGGGAGAGGACCTCTCTGCAGAAGAAATTCTCTCAGGCTTCAAGCAGGGAATCATGGAGGGAAGTTTCGTTCCAGTTGCCTGTGGTTCTGCTGCCAAAAATATAGGGGCATCCACACTGCTTGATTTTATCACCGGCCTGCTTCCATCGCCTGAGGAGAAAGGGGCTGTTACAGGCATTGATCCAAAAAGCGGCGATGAAGTGGAGCGTGAGCCGTCTGCTGACGCCCCGGTATCAGGGCTCATCTTTAAAACACTTACAGACCCGTACACAGGCCGTCTTTCAATAATGCGAATATACTCAGGCACCGTCAAGGCTGACGGCACCCTGTTAAATGTCAACAAGGATGAACAGGAGAGGTTCGGGCAGATATTCAACCTTCAGGGCAAAAAGCAGACCCCGGTTGAATCTGCAGGGCCGGGCGAGATAATTGCCTTTGCCAAACTCAAGGTCACGGACACAGGAGACACCCTGGCAGATCCGGCAAATCCGGTCCAGTATGAATTCACCGAGCTTCCCCATCCTGTCCTTACATATGCCCTTAAACCAAGGAGCAGGGGAGATGAAGAAAAAATCACCCAGGCACTTGCAAGGCTCAGGGAGGAGGACCCGACACTGGGCGTTACAAGGGATCCGCAAACCAACGAACTGCTCTTGTCCGGTCATGGCCAGATTCACATCGATGCCACACTGGAAAAACTGGAACGCAAGTTTAACGTACAGGTGGACCTTACCCTGCCCAAGATTCCTTACAGAGAAACCATACAGGCACCAAAGAAGGGGGTAATTTACCGGCACAAGAAACAGACTGGTGGTGCCGGTCAGTTTGCAGAGGTACATTTTGATATTACTCCGCTTCCAAGGGATCAGGGCTTTGAGTTTGAAGAGGCCCTTGTTGGCATGAACGTACCCAGGAACTTTGTGCCTGCAGTTGAAAAAGGGCTCCATGAAGCCATGCAGTCCGGTCCTCTTGCCGGATATCCGGTTACGGATATTAAGGTAAGGTTTTATGATGGCAAATCACACGACGTTGACTCATCAGAAATGGCCTTCAAGATCGCCTCTATACAGTGCTTCAAGAAGGGTGTGCTTGAAGCCAAACCCACTCTGCTTGAGCCCTATGTAAAACTTACAGTCACTGTGCCGGATGAGGCAGTAGGTGACATCATTGGTGACCTCAATGGCAGAAGGGGCAAGGTTATGGGAATGGAGCCAGGAAACGGGGTGCAGGTTGTAACTGCCCTTGTGCCGGTTGCTGAGGTCCAGAAGTATGTGCTTGACCTTAACGCAATGACAGCAGGCCGAGGCACATTTACCATGGAGCCATCCCACTACGAGGAAGTGCCTCCCAACATGGTGGAAAAAATTGTGGCTGCTGCAAAAGCCGAAGAAGAGTCATAGAAGTAGTCAATAATAAGGTCAGCCAAAGCAGGCTGCACCCTAGAATCAACAGCCATTCAAGGTAATTCCAGGACACGGAGACACTTTCCTCCGTGTCCTTTTTTGTGGATATGAATTCAGACAAAGGTAAAATATGACAGACAGTAAAGACAAGATATACATAGCAGGTATTGTTACGGTAAGCGACAGCGCATGCGAAGGCACCAGGGAAGACACCACGGGGCCCCTGATAAGAGAACTCCTTGATAACCTCGAAGGTTTTGAGGTAGGGTACACAGCCACAGTTCCGGATGATACGGTAAGGATAGCAGCCCTGCTGGTTGAATGGGTTGATGAACGTAATCTGGACATGATCATAACGACAGGTGGCACCGGAGTCTCGCCCCGGGATGTTACACCAGAAGCCACCTCCCAGATATTAAGCAAGGAGATTCCGGGCATTGCAGAGGCCATGCGCCTCAAGGGGCTGCAATCAACACCCCGTGCCATGCTCTCACGGGCAGTGGCAGGTGTCAGGGGACGCACGCTGATAATCAACCTTCCTGGCAGTCCCAGCGGTGTTAAGGAGGGTATGGAGGTGATAATGCCTATCCTGCACCATGCATTGGACAAAATAAACGGTGATACCTCGCCGTGTCACGAAGAATAAAATAGAACGTATCTATTCAGTGTAGTGAATGGTCTTGTTTTGGAGTGACTCTGAAGAATTTCGTAGTTTTTCTTGGCGAAGCGCAGCCATAAAATCGCGTCTGTCTGAGTGAGGAACTAGCGAGTTTCGCGATTTTGGCGTAGCAAGCCTTAGAAAAACAAGAAATTATTCACCGGAACGGAAAAATAAGACCATTTACGTACCTTAATTACCGTTAATACGCTGAACAGTTACAATACAACAAGGAACCACTCCATGGAAATCGGCATAGTAGGCCTGCCTGCATCAGGCAAAACAACAGTATTTAACGCGCTTACAGGAAGTGAGGCAGAGGTATCTGCATTCAAGGGCGGCAAGAAGGACCCTAACCTTGCGGTAGTGCAGGTACCGGACCAGCGGCTTGAAAAGCTCAGTGCCATGTACAATCCCAAAAAGACCACCCCTGCACAGGTACGTTACGTGGATATCGGTGGCAGCCTGTCAGCGCATGATGCCAAAGAATCATCCATTGATGAGCTGTTGCGCCTGCTGCGCCCGGTTGATGCCCTTGTAAACGTGGTCCGGAACTTTGAATTTGCCGGTGAGCAGCCGACCCCCCAGGATGACTTTGACGCCCTGGAATCTGAGCTTGTGTTCTCCGACCTGATGACAGTGGAAAAACGGGTTGAAAAACTGGAAAAGGAGATAACCAAGGCCAAAAAGGGTAACCCCAAGGAGCTGGAACTCTTGCAAAAGGCAAAGGAAATCCTGGATGGCGGCAAGGCCCTCAGGGCGTTTCCAGAGATAGCCACAGACCCTTTGCTTAGAGGCTATGCATTCCTTTCAGCCAAACCGTGCATCGTGGTACTCAACAGCCATGATAACGCAGAGCCAGGAGCGGTCAGACTTGAGCTTCCAGATGGTGTCATAATGATTGAACTCAAGGGAAGGCTTGAAATGGAACTTTCACAGCTCTCTGATGAGGAGGCAGAGCTGTTCAGGGAAGACATGGGGCTTCAGGAGTCTGCCACCAGCATTCTAATCAGGAAATCCTATGAATTCCTGGGATTAATCTCATTCTTTACCGTAGGGCCTGATGAGGTAAAGGCGTGGACAATCCGCAGGAACACGCCGGCGCCCAGGGCTGCTGGTGTAATTCATTCAGATATTGAAAAGGGTTTTATAAGGGCAGAGGTGGTATCATACGAACATCTCATTGGGGCAGGAAGCCATACCGCTGCCCAGAAGGCAGGCAACGTAAGGCTTGAGGGCAAAAACTATATCGTGCAGGACGGAGATGTGATCAACTTCAGGTTTAATGTTTAGGCTGCAGCTTATGGCTTTGGTGGCATCTGCCCAGTAAAAAGCAGAAATCCCTCGTGCGTAAACTGGCTCACAGCAAAAAACAGTGCAAGCCCCATAGCCCATCTTACAATCTGGACCCTTGTGGGATCATACTTGAACATCTTTTTTGTAAGCCCGATTCCAAGGAAGACGGTTCCAAAACCATAAAATACGGAGAGGAAAACCTGCTGGAATGTTGCAAAAATGGCTCCTGGTATCTCCCCCCCACGTACAGAAAAGAGAAAGGTGACCCCCAGCATGGAGAGGATGAATTTAATATCCTCTCTTGTAAACCTCTTTCCCTTTTTTACAGCCTCAGCATCGCCACTGTCAGCTAACTTCAGGCTGTCTTTAATGGAATCTGCAATCCGCTTTATATGTTCCTTTTCCTGCCTTGGCATTATCCCTCCCTATCCCCTAGATTACCATTTAACAATATGATAGACGTAACTCTATTTATTAAACCTAGATTGAGCGTTTCAAAATCTGGAAAAATATTTTTTTGACTAAATTTAATGAGGTTACACCATATAGTTTTTCAGTTTTGAAACCCTCCGGGATTGCCGTAGTCACTGCATCTCCTTTGTCAGAGAAATTTCCATATAGCTGACTATTATGGAAATTCCTCTTTCGCGGATCTGCAGCAAATCCGACAATCGCTCAATCTAGGTTAAATCATTTCTTCAAACTTCTGAAACACTCAGTTCAGGTAACAAGAAAATATAATCAGGCAAGAATAATACTTTTAGGAACGAAAGACAACGCGTGAAAACCACCAGAATATACCTGGCCCGCCACGGCGAGACAGAGTGGAATGTTGCAAAACGAATGCAGGGACAGAAAGACTCCCCACTCACCTCAAGAGGCAGGGATCAGGCTGTGCTTCTTAGGGAAAAACTGCTCGCTGACCCTGTTATTGCCGAACACGGCATTGATTTTGCTTTCAGCAGTGCACTTGGCAGGGCGTGCGAGACACTTGAAATATGCCTTGACGGCATAAACATTCCCAAAAAAACTGATTCTGACCTTAACGAAATATCCCTCGGGGAATGGGAAGGCCTAACATTCCGTGAGGTGGAACAGAAGTGGCCTGAAGAGTTTTACAACTTCTGGCACTGTCCCTCTCTGTACACGCCTTCAAGAGGTGGAGAGACCTATATGCAACTGCAGGCGCGCATGGTAAGTACATTAAAAAAAATGTCTGCCATCATTAAGAAGCCAGCAAATGTTCTGGTCATCTCCCACTGGATAGCCATTAAGACGGCACTTGTGGCCCTGCAAGGTCTAAGTATTGACCACATTCCATCAATTCCCAAACCCGCCAATGGAGAGTTTCAGATAATTACACTTTAGACAGACAGTGCTGTGATGAAAATCTCTACCCATGTACTCTTGACATTTTTCAATAATCAGTCGTACACTTAATTAACAGGTTCAATATCTGTTACATCTTCTATAAGAAGACTTACCCACCTTCCCCCCGTACTTTCATGGATTTCCATTCCAGAAAGGACGGCCTACCATGCAAAACGAGGAACACAAAGGAGGTCACCATGAATTTTTCCCGTACCATTCCGGCATTGCTTTTGTGGCTATTAATAATCTTTACATTCCCAGCGCTAGCAACCACCTACACCGTGGATGACGATCCCGGCGCTGCCTTTACACATATTCAGGATGCCATCAATGCCGCATCCGCAGGTGATACAATATTGGTAAAAGAAGGTGAGTACCGGGAGAACATCACTCTAAAGAGTGGCATAAGGATATTAGGAGCCGGTTTTGACAAAACCACTATCCGCGGAAACCGAAACGGAAATACAGTTTACGCAAACGGTATTACAGATGCCATATTTGACGGTTTCACGGTTATTGACAGCGGACAGGATTCTACCTCTTACGCCGGCATAAGGATTAACGGAGGAAACCTTGTAATCAGCAATAATCTAGTGACCAACAATTTAAACGGCATAAGAATAACCGGCGCGTCATCAACTATAATCCGCAAAAACATAATCACCTTGAATGGCAGAAATGATAATGCCTATCTGAACTACGGCATTATAAGTCTTAACTCTACGCCTCTGATCACTAACAATATCATATCAAGTACAAGTGGAGTAGGAGTCTATATAGGATGGGAAGATTCCAGCGGAACACGTTTTATAAACAACACTGTTGTACACAATGACGACTCAGGCATATGGTGCTACAGATCATCGCCTGTGATAAAGAACAACATATTTGCCTTCAATGTCTCGGGGATCTCGGCATCACATGGCGGAACGCCCCAAATATCATACAATGATGTATTTGGTAATACCTGGCGGGACTATGATTCCCAATCTGACGGCGTGGCATCACCCGGCACCGGTGATATCTCCGCTGATCCCCAGCTTATTCCTCCCCCATCTAACTTTGCAAGAGGATACTACCTTGGAGCGGCGTCGCCATGCATTGATGCAGGTGACCCCAACCCCCTTTACAATGACATAGACGGAACCAGGAATGACATGGGGGCATACGGTGGGCCAGACGGTGCCATCAGCACCGGGAACGTTAGCCTGTCTTCAGGTTTCGTATTCACCACAGTTGGCAATATCCCTGCTTCAGAGATTACACAGGGAGGGGCCCAGCGCGGCCTTGCCAATGTGTCTCCTGAGGCAGCATCTGATCTCTATATTCCGCAATATACCGACGCACCCTTTGGGGGCAGGCTTTGGATAAGCGGCCTGTTTGGAACAAATGACACCAATGTGCGCTATTACAGGGTGATGCTAGCAAGGTGGAACATCTGGGGGTTATACCATTACTCGGCACTGGAAGACTCGCTGAAAAAAGTTCTGTACACCATAAATTCCGATGGCTCCATAACATCAACAAGGGAGCTTATTGGCCCGCTGCCAAACTGGAAGGGCCTAAGAGGGCTGTACAAACGTACTGATAATGGATACTGGAGCCACCCGGATCTCAAAATTGCATGGAACACAACGGGCCTTACAAATGGCACATACATCCTTACCGTGGAAGCCTATGACTCCTATCTCAACAAGGTCACTTTAAATACCGACCGGCTTATCCTTCACATAGACAACTCGCCGGTTGAGGCCAAGATCAATGCTGTCATGGACAATAATGGCCAATCAATTGATGAATGCAGCATCATCAACCTTGCCTCAACAACGGAAAATCTGAAATTCAATATTACAGCCCGTCATCCTAACGGTTTCCTGAGGGATTACACTCTGTCTGTATTGTATGGGAAAAACAGAAGCGCTGGTTATATCGTAAAAGACCAATACGTTGGTTCACATGATGTAAGCCCGCCTCTATGGACAGGTGTGGGAAATGCTACGTTTGACTCCCAGGCGGCCATGAACGCCCACCACCTGATACCGTGGCAGGACCCTGGATGCGCATACCAGTTCCACTTGAGAGCAATTGCACGCACCACCGACGGCTTCCACTACATCAAGGCGGCAACCTTTGATGATCACTACTACCTGCAGATAACCCGGCCAAACTACTGCTACGGTGACATCGACGATGACGGCGTAGTGGATGGCGCAGATCTGGGGCTTTTCCTGGACGACTATGGCAGGACTGACTGTCATCAATAGCGGAACCAGCCCATTGATGATGACCAATCACAAATCGGAACAATTAAGTAAATCTCCGGATTAAACACAAAAGGGCCGCAGACATTTTTAAAATAGTCTGCGGCCCATATCTTCACGCCTCCAATTAGGCGGAGTGGCAATTCACAAACATCACCCTCTATCTAGGCAGCATCCTGGTAAGGACTATCTCCAGGGTTTCCCCTTTTGACTTCATAATCTGCTGCTGCGCTGCAATTACATAACTGTCCTGGCACATCTTTAAAAATGGTGCAAGGCTTTTACGCCGTTTGTCATGCGCCATATAGATAACGCCGCCTGGCTTCAGGTACCTTTTGAAGCAGTCCAGCAGGGGCTGAAAAAACCGTTCATGGAAAAGCACCTCAGAGCCTATTATCACATCAAATTCCCCAATATCCGAGGGCTTGAGCCAGTCAAGGGTTGCGGTGTGGGCATTATCCTCGCACCCGTTCACAGCCGCGGATACACGTACAAAATCCATGATTTCATCTTCATAATCCGTAATGGTAACATCATGGCCACAGGCAGCTCCTACCAGTCCTGCCACTGCAAGCCCCGCTCCCAGCTCAAGCACTCTCCTGCCCGGCTTTACCGGCATGGCAGCCATAAGATTTGCCATTACAAGGGAAGCCTCCCATATCTTTACCCAAAAGGGAAACTCGGAAGCATTGGCAAAGATATCCTTCCCGGCTACAAGAGGCTCTATATCAGCGAGGTGAAGGAAATAAAACTCCCTTCCCTTTATCTTTACAGCCTCAAAGTCAAGATCATATTTTTTTTGCAGGTTCTTTACGATATCCTGCACATGTTCAGGCACAGCCACCTTGCGCTTGGCATTTTTGGCAGCCTCTCCAGTGCCCCTGCTTATCTTTATTTTCATATTGTGTCAGGGCCTTCTTTCCATCACACTGGCCAATTATCCATAACTATTCAAAACTACTCTAAAACCAGCCAGTTCATTATACTAAACTTTCATAACACAGGGTTTGTCCCCCTGATATGAAAGTTAGATCAAAGTCAGAAGCTGAAAACCCACATGGCTTCTGTTACTTTGAGCCTTGAGCTTTCAGCTTTGAGCTGTTTTCACCTACCTGCGCCAGTTTCCTATGCAGCCTTTTTTGAACGTCTGCGTTCCTTCTCCTCATAGAAGACCCGGCCGGTTCCAGCAGGGATTAGACGCCCCATTATTACGTTTTCCTTAAGCCCCCGGAGGTGATCTACCTTTCCGGCAATTGATGCATCGGTAAGCACCTTTGTAGTCTCCTGGAATGATGCTGCTGAGATGAAACTGTCAGTGGTAAGTGACGCCCTTGTGATACCAAGCAGCATGGGCTCTGCATTGGCAGGCTCTCCGCCCTCTGCCATAACACGGCGGTTTTCCTCCTCGAACTTGGGCACCTCAACCTGCTCATCCAGCATGAAGCTGGTGTCTCCGACGCTTGTTATGCGGACACGGCGAAGCATCTGGCGAACAATAACTTCGATATGTTTATCATTTATCTTAACACCCTGGAGGCGATAAACCTCCTGGATTTCATTCACCAGATAACGTGCCAGCTCCTTGACACCCTTGACCCTGAGAATATCGTTGGGATTTACTACACCGTCGATAAGCTGCTCACCGGCCCGAACATAATCACCCTCATGGACGTTAATGTGCTTGCCTCGCGGTATCAGATACTCCCGAGGCTCACCGTATTCTGGAGTGATAATAAGACGGCGCTTGGTCTTGATCTCCTTGCCAAAGGATACAACACCATCAATATCTGCAATTATTGCATACTCCTTGGGCTTGCGGACCTCAAACAGCTCGGCAACCCTGGGAAGACCACCTGTAATATCCTTTGTCTTTGTAGTCTCACGTGGAATCCTGGCAAGTGCGGTACCGGCTTCAACCATCTCACCTTCATTTACCGTAATAATCGCACCTACCGGCAGAAGGTATCTGGCCTCGCTCTTGAATTCACCAACCTTTTTGGTACGCCCCTTCTCGTTCTTGATTGATATACGCGGACGATAATCCGCAGCCTTGTGCTGAATAACAACGCGGCTGACCTTTCCTGTAACCTCGTCAACCTTCTCCTGGATGGTGGCGCCCTCAATCAGGTCACCGTACTTAACCTTTCCGGAAACCTCGGTGAGGATTGGCACAGTGAACGGATCCCACTGGGCCAGAAGCTGACCAGGTTCAACCTCCTGGCCCTCTTCAACCATAAGTTCAGCACCGTAAATAATGGGATAACGCTCCCGCTCCCTTCCATCCGGGGCTACAATTACAATCTCACCGTTACGGTTAAGCACAACATTGCGGCCCTGGGGATTACGGACCATATTCATGCGCTCAAACTTGACAGTACCATTACTGCGGGCATGGATCTCGGCCTGCTCGACCTTACCACTGGCAGTACCACCGATATGGAATGTACGCATGGTAAGCTGTGTACCCGGCTCACCAATGGATTCAGCAGCAATTATTCCCACTGCCTCACCCATGACAACACCGCGACCCCGGGCAAGATCCCTGCCATAGCACTTTGCACACACCCCAAACGGTGCGCGGCAGGCAAGCACAGACCTGATCTCTACCTTTGAAATACCTGCCTCTTCTATCTTTTTAATGGCCTCTTCATCAATATCCTCATTGGATTTCACCAGGACCTCGCCTGAAACAGGATCAACAATATCCATAAGTGCTACACG
>WGBG01000006.1 GCA_015494395.1 Deltaproteobacteria bacterium | reverse complement strand
TTTTTCAGTTCTGCTCCGCAGGCAAGGAGTGAACCTGAAGAATCATTGCCAGAATTACCGGATGACAGGCCATCAAGATAAACCGGAACAGGTGCATAGCCCCTGCTACGCCTTACCATTATCGGCTTTTCCCTGATTATTCTTACAACCGAGTCATCGGCACGGGTAATAATCTCCCTGTTGTGTATCAGAAAGAAGTCTGCAATACCCCCAAGCCTTTTCACTGCACCATCATCTGTAATGCATATAGGCTCCCCTGCCCTGTTACCTGATGTCATTACAAGAAATTCCGGGCAGTCTGCACGGGCAAAGAGCAGGTGATGAAGCGGCGTGTATGCCAGCATCAGGCCAATTTCGTTAATACCAGGGGCAATGGCATGTGGAAGCACACGGGGGATCTTTTCTGCCAGCACAATGGGGGCCTGCATGGAGCAGAGAACCTTTTCTGCAAGTTTATTTATCCTTGCACAACGCCTTGCCCTGTCCATGTCAGGGACCATTATGGCAAGGGGCTTTTCCGCACGTCTTTTAAGCTTCCTCAGGCGCATTACTGCCTTTTCTGACTGGGCATTTACAGCAAGATGAAATCCCCCAAGCCCCTTTATGGCAACTATGTGCCCCTCTTTCAGGGCTGAGGCACACAGGTCAAGGCATCTGCTGTTTCCAACTTCAAGCCTGCTCCCCTTGCTGTCATGCCATGAGAGCACAGGCCCGCAACTGGGGCATGCATTTGGCTGGGCATGAAACCTCCTGTCTTCAGGGGAATGATATTCCTTCAGGCAGGCCTGGCACATGGCAAAACTGCTCATTGAGGTGTTGGCCCTGTCATAGGGCATGGATGTTATGATGGTAAACCTCGGGCCGCAGTTGGTGCAGTTGGTAAAGGGGTAGTCATAACGACGGTTTCCGGGATCTTTAATTTCATAGACGCACTGGCTGCATGTGGCAATATCAGGCGGGATCAGCGCATCTGGCGGTTGGCCATCTCCATGGCTTTCCAAGATGCGAAATCCGTCATCACTGCATTCATCAGTGCATGGGAACAACTCAATCTTTCCGATTTTTGCAAGAGGAGGCGGAAAAGAAGTGAGACCTTCCAGGAATTTTTCGATCTGCTCACTCGAGCCCGAGATAAAAATTTCCACCCCGCGGGTAGTATTTGAAACAGTGCCTTTAATTCCATGGCCTGTGGCAAGATTATAAACAAATGGCCTGAATCCAACCCCCTGGACAATGCCGTGCACCAGTATTTTAAGGCATTTGTGAGAGTCAGGATTCATATTGGTCTGTAATGGACAGGAATATGTGGAAGATACTTGATTTCAAAATTGATCGGGCATACAACATAATTAGCATGGATAAATAGTGTTGCTATCAAAACAGGGGAAATTTGATACCCTTTGCGTTCCTTGCGTCTTGGCGGTTCATTTTTTTTACTGTACCCGAAAGGAGGGTAACATGGCAGATGAGATTTTCAAACCGGACGTTTCGTTAAGCAGAAGAAAGTTTCTGAAGGGCTGTGCCATAGCTGCGGCTGCCCTTGGGCTTTCGGAGTCAATGACTGCAAAACTGGTGGAGGCTGCCACTTCCCCCCAGCGCCCCCCGGTTATATGGCTCCACTTTCAGGAGTGTACAGGGTGCACCGAAAGCCTTCTGAGGGCATCACACCCTGACATAGCCCGCCTGATACTTGATATTATCTCACTTGATTACCATGAGACAGTCATGGCTGCAGCGGGTCACCAGGCGGAAAAATCTCTCCATGATACCCTTGAAAAGTATGACGGCAAGTTTATCTGTGTGGTAGAAGGGGCAATTCCCACAAAGAATAACGGTGTTTACTGCAAGATCGCAGGCAAGACCGCAATGGAGATCCTGGACGAGGTCGGACCAAGGGCAGCAGCAGTGATTGCCATTGGCACATGCGCGGCTTTCGGCGGGGTTCAGGCTGCAGAGCCCAACCCAACCGGTGCTGTTGGCGTACAGGAACTCCTTAAGAAAAAAACTGTTGTCAATGTCCCTGGCTGCCCTCCCAATCCTGTTTCCTTCCTTGGCACAGTGCTCCATTATTTCACATTCAACAAACTCCCGGCACTTGATCACCTGAACAGACCCCTGTTTGCCTATGGCAGGAAGATTCATGACCAGTGTGAGCGCAGGGCACATTTTGACGAGGGACGATTTGCCCAGCAGTTTGGAGATGAGGGACACCTGAAGGGGTACTGCCTGTACAAGGTGGGATGCAAGGGACCTGGCACCTTCTCAAACTGCCCTGCCATAAGGTTCAATGACGTGGGCGTATGGCCTGTGGGTGTAGGGCACGGCTGCATTGGCTGCACTGAGCCTGACTTCTGGGACAACATGGGGCCGTTTTATGAGAGGCTTCCTGATGTGAAGATCCCTGGTGGCGGTATCGTTGAAAGCGCCGGATCAGCCGGGGCAAAGATACTTGGTGTAACTGCCGCTGCGGTGGGGATTCATGCTGCTGTTGGCATTGGCAGGAAACTGGCATCCGGTTCTAAATCAGAGGACCAGGAATAACGTGCGGGAGGTAGCAAAATGGCACAGCGAATAGTGGTGGACCCCATTACCAGGATTGAGGGCCATCTCAGGATAGATGCAGAGGTTGACGGCGGGAAAATCACAAAGGCATGGTCATCAGGACAGATGTGGCGGGGAATCGAGGTAATTCTTAAAGGGCGTGACCCCAGAGACGCGTGGCTCTTTACCCAGCGCATCTGTGGTGTGTGTACAACGGTGCATGCAATTGCATCTGTGAGGGCAGTGGAAAATGCCCTTGGCATGGAGATCCCCCTTAACGCCCAGTATATCAGGAACCTTGTGGTTGCCCTTCACACCCTGCACGATCATATTGTCCACTTTTATGTGCTGTCTGCCCTTGACTGGGTGGATGTGGTATCTGCATTAAAGGCAGATATAAAAAAGACCGTAAAACTTGCAGAAAGCCTTTCAGACTGGCCCAACAACAGCTATGACCGCTTCAAACAGGTGCAGCAGAAGGTCCAGGCCATTGTTGACTCAGGCCAGCTTGGGCCCTTTGCAAACGGCTACTGGGGCCACCCTGCAATGAAACTGCCTCCTGAGGCAAACTTGATGGCAGTCTCCCATTACCTTGAGGCCCTTGATTATCAGCGTAAGGCCGACCAGGCCATTGCCATAATATCAGGCAAAAACCCGCACATACAGAACATGTGTGTTGGCGGGGTTACGGCTGCAATAAACCCGGATAACGAGGCAACGCTTAACATTGAACGGCTCTACTTTGTAAAGCAGCTAACCGCCGAGGTGCGGGATTTTATCCAGAAGGTCTATCTGCCTGACGTTATAGCCATTGGCGCCCTGTACAGTGACTGGCTCCGGTACGGTTCCGGCGTGACCAACTATCTTGCAGTTCCGGACATGCCCCTTGATACCAAGGGGACCGAGTTTGACCTTCCTGGCGGCACAATCATGGCAGGGGACCTTGGTTCTGTAAAGCCTTTCAAGAGTTTTAATGACCCATACTTTGAGAAAAATGTAAAGGAGTGCATTGCCCGTGCGTGGTATGACGGCAACTGGACCAGGCATCCCTACGAGGAAGAGACAGTGCCTGCATATACAGACTTCCAGGATGACGGCAAGTACTCATGGATCAAGGCGCCGCGTTTTATGGGCGAGCCAATGCAGGTAGGCCCACTTGCCCAGGTCCTGACAGGTTATGCCCAGGGGCATGAGCTTTGTAAAAAGTATGTGGATCATGCACTTGAACAGGTAAGCTCCATTGCACGCACCAGGGTAGATGCCTCAGCGCTTCACTCCACACCTGGACGCCATTTGGGACGGGCAATCAGGGCCGCCATCCTTGCCGACCTTGCCCTTAAACACTGGGAGCTTCTTGTGGACAATATAGGAAAGGGCGACCTTGAAATATTCAATCCTCCTGTATTTCCAAAAGGCCAGCAGCAGGGGTTTGGTTTCCATGAGGCGCCAAGGGGCACGCTATCTCACTGGATTGTCATAGAGGATGGAAAAATCAAAAATTACCAGTGTGTGGTACCCTCCACCTGGAATGCCGGCCCCCGTGATGACAAAGGCAAGGAAGGCCCCTACGAGGCCTCCCTGCTTGAAAATCCCGTGGCAGACCCTGAAAGGCCGCTTGAGGTGCTGAGAACCGTCCACTCATTTGATCCCTGTATAGCCTGTGCAGTCCACATGGTAACACCTGCAGGAAACGAACTCAGTTCCGTGCAGGCAATGAAACTGGGATAGGAGGCCAACCATGCAGTATGAACGAAAATATGCCTGGAGTGTACTGCTCAGGCTTTATCACTGGGCATTTGCGCTCTCCATCACAGTGCTGGTGGTGACAGGTTTTTATATCCACTTCCCGTGGACCAATACGTGGCTTGAAAATACCGGTCAATTTCCTGTGGCAATGATGCGCTACATACATTTCATTGCAGGTTTTGTATTTTTTGCAGCGATTCTAGCAAGGCTCTACCTGCTGATCTTTGGTAACAGGCAGGAGCGCATAGCTGATTTTGCCCCTGTAACACCACGAAACCTCAAAAGCCTGGCTGGCACAATAAAAAACTATCTCTATATTTCAAAGGGCCATGAAGAACGGCTTGGTCACAACGTGCTTGCTGGTACTGCCTATATTATCACCTTTATTGCAGCAGCGGTGCAGATAATATCGGGATTTTACATGCTGTATCCTGAAAACATACTGATTCAGAGTATCGGCCTTTCTGTTGCAGGCCCACAGCAGCATGCCAGGTTCATACACTACCTGCTCATGTGGTACTTCATGCTCTTTGCCCTGGTTCATGTCTATATGGCCGTGTGGAACGATATTGTCACTGGCGAGGGTATTATCTCGTCAATATTTAACGGCCACAAGTTCATGCGCTCCAGGTAGTTTAAGTTTTTTTACA
>WGBG01000005.1 GCA_015494395.1 Deltaproteobacteria bacterium | reverse complement strand
GTCGGCTATATGGGAATTTCTCTGACAAAGGAGATGCAGTGAATCCGGCAATCCCGAAGGGTTTCAAAAGTTGAAGAGTATGATAGATATAACTCCTTTTAATATCGTATAAAATCATTTCTTCAAATTTTTGAAACGCTCAATTCAGGTAAATAGTAAAATTGAGTATGTCCGGGGGGTTATTTGATGAAATGTGAGTTTACAGCCTTTCCCAGTCTATCTGGAGTGGTTTTGTTGGTTGCCGCAGTTATTGGAGTCATTTGCACTCCAACATTGGTGCTGGGTGTACAGCAAAGTGTTGCGATAAAAGAATTCCAGACTATCTCAGGACCAATAAAATTCTCCGGCTCTTCTGCATATAATGACATCTATGTCCCGATTTATCAAAAAGCCCTCCTTAAAACCATAACCTTAGACATTGAATATACGAACTCCATTTCCCTGCTTCCGGATATATCACAACTGGTAGTCCTGGCAGATGGCTTTGTTATCGGCCAGACCTCCCTGGCAGGCTCAAGGCCAGGGGGCAGGGTAAGCTATAACATTCCTGTTGAGCTTCTTAATGGGGATACAATGCGTCTCTCTTTTAAGGTAAATCAGCACTATGAAACAGACTGTGAAAATCCTATTGCAGGGCAATTATGGACAGACATAAATCCGGTCAAGAGCAGGCTTACCTTCACGTGGAGTTCTCTACCAGAACGGCAGGGCATAAGAGGATGGGTGCAGAGTTTCAGTCCCTCAAATCCCTTCCTGCACCGTGCAGCAATAGTGGTACCGGAAACAGGCAGTACATGGCTTGAGGCAGCCAGCAATATGGCAGCCTGGCTTGCATCCTTACGAAAATACAGGCCCCTTGAGCTTGATATTTCGTTGACCCCTGTAAAGGGTATTCCAAATGTAATTATCGGGCCTCAGGCTTTTATTCGAAACACCTTTGAGAGGGTAACTGCTGCATTAACAGAATCGTCTGATAATGTGACTGTAATAAATTTTCCGGAGAGTGTAACCGGGCCCATGGTGGCAAGGGTTTCCATTCCGTTTCCAGATGATAATTTCACCAACTGCCTGATCGTAACTGGTATAGATGAGTCACAGGTACTTGAAGCTTCCCGGCTTGTGGCAATGGTTGAACAGGACTGGCCGGAGAATAACCGTCTGCTTCTTAAACCTGGCGTGGCAACACAGCCACCTCCTTACAGACGAAACTGCATGGTACCAGAGCGGGATTACACACTTGAGGAGCTTGGCTTATACAGCAACATGTCTTTTGAAGGCATGGGAGTGGAGGAAAAAAATATAAGTGTCTATATCCCTCCGGAGCTGTTCCGGCAGGAGAACCGTTATGCAAAGCTTTATCTGGATATTGTTTACTCAGCAGGGTTAAGGGAAGATTCATCGCTTCATATTAATGTGAACGATACCCTTGCAGGCTCCATCCCCCTTAATAATCCTGATGGCAGGACATTCACCAACTATCTTGTAAATATTCCCATGAGTTTTTTCCGTGGCGGGCACAACAGTTTGTCCTTCAAGGCAGTTATGAAACCTTTCAGGTCTCAAAAATGTGCCCCTGTCGGGCAGGAAAGCATGGTTACCACTATCCTTAACACCTCTGTCATCTCCATTCCTTCTGGGTTTGAGCATTACACGCTGCCAAATCTTTCCGTTTTTTTAGATGATATGTTTCCTTACTCCCTGATCCTGGAGAAACAAAAAGGCATCACGCTGGTAATTCCCGAATTGGAAAACATGGAGATATTCAAGGCAGCGATTAATTTTGCCGCCATATTTGCAAAACAGCTTGCCACGCCTTTTAACTATCTTGAGTTTACAGACAGGCCTGATAACAATATGCCTGGTGATACCATCTTCATAGGCACTCTGGACAGCATCCCGGATGATTTGCGAAAGTCACTTCCTATATTCCCTGAGGCTCACCGTTTAAAATATTTCTTGCCTGGCAAAGGGGAGACAACACTTTTAATCAGTAACAGCATAAGAGATTCACGAATGGTGATAACAGAGCTGGAATTTCCCTCAGGCACAGGCAAAACGGCCGTTGTGGTCACTGCGCAAAGGGCTGACATTATTAACAGGGGAATGAAGATTGTCGCCCAATCTGGAGCTTCAAAAATCTACAGAGATACAGCCCTTGTTGATACCATCACCAGGGAAATTCAGTCTTTTAGTATCAACAGAAGCTACAAGATTGGCAGGCTTGGCATACAGGGAAGTGTTGGAAACTGGCTCACCTCAAGGCCAGAGTACTACTACCCTATTCTTGTCATAATTGTTCTGATAACTGCCATGGGCGTTCTTTATCTTGTGAAGAGAAGAAACAGGATGCGTATGAACGCTGTTGAGGATTAAATCAGACAGTTAGCTAATGGTACGGTATTCTTTACATTTTTCCAGTGGTGTCCCCAAAAAAGTTCCAGCCGGTGTCGCTTTAATGTTTTCTGTACTGATGCTTATTCCTGCCCTGGCCTGTCTTGGAGCTGATTCTTTCGAGGCGGCTTCTGTTTGGGAGGCCTACAAAAATAATTTCATACAGGGTGATGGCAGGGTAATTGATACATATCATAAGAATTTTTCCCATTCCGAGGCACAGGCTTATGGACTCTTGCTGGCGCTTAAGTTTAATGAAAAAGAGCTGTTTGGAAAGATTGCCCGCTGGTCAAGAAATAATCTGCAGGTCAGGAAGGGTGACAGGCTGCTATGCTGGTCATGGGGCAAGCGCCCTGTAGGAGAATGGCGGGTAAAGGATTATAACAATGCATCTGATGCCGATGTGCTTACCGCCTGGGCACTGCTTCTGGCAGGCAGAAAGTGGAATATTCCAGAGTACACGGATAATGCCCTGGCACTTATCAGGGATATTCGAACTCTACTCTTTATAAAATATCAGGGCAGAAACGTCCTTCTTCCCGGTTATTCTGGATTTGTTCAGTCGGAAAATAATTTTGAATATAACCCTTCATACTTTATTCCCCTTGCATACAGAGATTTTATTAAAGCTGGAGATGCCCCTGAATTTTGGAAAACCGCATTGAAAGACGGCTTATGGATGCAGAAAAAGAGCCTGTTTGGCCGATTTGCACTTCCTGCAAACTGGGTCAGGGTGGGTGCGTCAGGGCTTGAGCCTTCACGCTCTTCAAAATATGGATATGATGCCATAAGGGTATTGCTCTACACAGTAGAATGGCTTGAACCGGAAAAAAGCCAACATTTAAACGGGGCGGTTAATGTTGAGGGGCTGAAAAAACTGTTTGAAATCTCCCAACCTGACAGGTGGATACCTGCAGAGGTCAGGCTGCAGGACGATTTTATCTCACCTGATGATGCACCGGCTGGCTTTTACATGATTTATTCAAGGTTAATGGAGTTTACAGGGAACCATCAGCTTGCCAAACAGCTTAAACAGAGGGCTTTGGTAAAAATTAATGAGGAAAAATCAAACTATTACTCATGCAGCCTGTTCCTGCTGGCACTTAAACAGGCTTATTAGTCCTGTTATATTCTGGCTGATCTTTATTTGCATCGCTCTTGCAGGGAACACGGACGTATTTGCCAGCAAAAGCATGTCTATTAACTCACCTCCTTCCGCCTCATCCGTTTTTCATTCTGCAAAAGATCTTAATGCCATCGCCTGGCGTTTTTACAACAACAAAAAATTTTCAGAAGCAGAAACGTTTTTTCAAAGAGCTCTTGCAAAAGGCGGTGACAGAAAAACAAAATTTTCTGCACTGCTTGGTCTTGGCTACACTGCGCTTAATCTGAATAAAAACAAGAGGGCAGCAACATATTTCAAACATGCATTATCCATTGCTGAAACTGGTGATATTGCTGAAATGGACAAGGCGCATGAAGGACTTTTCCTTTCAAAGATGAACGGAGGATCTGCAAAACAGGCATGGAGGCTCCTGAACAGCAACCAGGACAGCGCTTACAAGAAGAATTACAGAAGGCCAGACATAGAGATTCCCCTTTGCATCAAGGCCGGAGACGTTAAAGGTGGAATAAGGCTCTTGGAAAAATATCACAACTCTCCTGAAATCAGAAAAGATAGAAAAAAAGGCCAGATTTATCGCTCTCTCCTCCAGTTTCTTTCAGAAAAAAAAGCCATGTCAGGGCTGTTGTGTAATGAAATGCTTGAAAACAGATTGCCACGTTCAGATGTGATGGCATGCATTTATCGTCTGAAAACAGTTGACAGCCACGCATTCAAACAGGTCTCAAGGCGTGTCAAAAGACTTTATCCCGCCTGGTTTAATAAACAGCCTTCCCGACGCCCCAAGACAGTTAGGGCTGATTCTGATGCCTTGCGAGCATTTAAGGCTTTTGAAAACAAGGACTATTCTTCAGCCCTTGATTTGTCTGTAAGGGCACTTGAACAACAGAGTGAGGAAAGATCAGATCTGATGACAGTGGCTGCCTGGTCTGCCTTTCATCTTGACAAGTGGAGCGAGGCTGAGAAGTGGTTTAAGGCCGGGCTAAGTCTTGACAGTCATAATGAGGACATGCTTGCTGGACTGTGTTGGAGCCTTATTAGGCAGGATAAATGTGCTGAATGTGCACACTCTCTTTCTGCCAGCCAGAGATCTCTATCTGTCAGTTTGAAAAAAACAATGCTTGAGGCTTCAAGGTGTGCAGGTATGAAGGAGTATAATTCAGAAAAGTGGGAGGATGCTGCCCACTGGTTTGAAACTTTTCTTAAAATCTCCCCGCATGACACAGACATAGAGGAGATGCTTGCCTGGTCGTATTACAAGGCAGAGAGGTGGGAAGATGCTGAAAGGATCTTTAATAGCCTTCTTGCACAGGATACCAGAGAAGAGTGGATTACCGCAGAGGCACGCTGTTTGAAGATGCAGGGCAGGGAGCAGCAGCTTAAGAAAATTTTTAACAGATATTACAAACATGGCTGCAGGTCTGGGCAGCTTTCAGAGTTTTTATATGCGGCTGGTATTGAATATGACAACGTATGCCGGTTTGCAGGATGTGAAAATTACCTGGCAGCAGGAATAAGGTATCGTAATCGTTCAGGCGATTTTGGCCAGGGCAGGCTTGATGACTGGTATCTTCCTGCGCTTTATGCAAGGAAACGCCTATCAAACAGGATAGTGTTCATGGCAGATGGAGGTTTGCGGCATGTGTCCAATCATCGGCACAGTGATGACTTTAAGGATGCCTATTTTTCTTTCCTGTTCCAGGAGTCTGATACGTTAAATCTTTTTGCAGGAGCAGGATTTTCAGGAAGTGGATCACTGATAGGGGCTAGGCCTCTATGGCATGCAGGAGGAGCTGTTAATACTGACAAGGGCAGGTTTACACTAACAGCCTACCGTTCAACAGTAGATGATTCCCTGCTTTCAATATCAGGGAGCAAGGCCGGACACAATAATGGTATTGTCTGCAGTGAACCTGATTGTCAGTGTGACAGTGAACACTGCAAATGGAACCAGCCCGGAGCATGTAAAGAATTTGGTGGAGTAAGCCGTACAGGTGCCTATATTGGATGGTCCGGAAATGCCGGAAGAGTCAACCTCAATGCCCTGCTTGACTTTGAACAGCTTACAGGAACAAAGGTAAGACGCAATCATAAATATCTGGCGAATTTTTCAGCAGGAAGCTCTTTTGCCGTTCCTTACGGTTATCGTCATCTTTTACAACCCATCTGGGCAGGCATGTACGCTACATGGTTCAGGTATGAGAGGAATCTGAACTACTATACCTGGGGAAATGGCGGATATTTCAGCCCCCGGTCATTTATAGGAGCAGGTCCTGTCATTAATTTAAGGACTGTAGAGGGACGGTGCTGGATAGCCTCTCTTGATATGTCTGCCAGTGTGGTAAATTATATTGAAGACGACGGATGGCAGTACCCAAACAGGCATGGAAATTCGCGCGGCTGTCAATATGACGGGCGCTCCTTGAACCTCATTGGTTATGGCGTTCATGGAAGAGGTGCATGGAGGCTTAACAGCTATATGGCAATCGAGGCCAAGGGCGGAGTAGAAAGAGGAGCTGATTTCACTGAATGGGGAGCAGCCCTGAACCTGATTATTTATCCTGACAAGGTCGCTGGCATGTTCTTTCAGGGCCTTCCAGAGACAATGCCCTGGCTTCCATGATCTTATATTGGATTAGCTGACTATTTTCAAAACCAACGCTAACGCCTACTAATCAATTTGACTGTTACTCCTTGATATGGAAGGATAAAAAATCTTTCTGAAAGCATCAAGAAGAGCAGCTAACGTGTGAAACGCCTGCGATATTAAAATACCTGGCCGGTTTCTTTCTGTAATACTTGCGCTCAATCTCCAGGGAGTGTTCAGCATAGGGGGTGTCCATCACCTCCTGCAGCTCATATATCAGGCTGTAGTCTCCCTTGGCGGCCTGTATGTAGGCAGGGACTAACAACCATTCGCGCAAGGTGTATTTGGGATTGACGCCTTTCATCTGTGTTGATAGCGCTGCGCGAGACGCAGATGTTGCCGCATCAATTGAAGTTTTCCAGTTGTCAAGCCACCACACCCATAGATTCATAAGTGAGTCATTCCTGATATTATCATCATAAAAATAAAAACTCCTGGTAATAGGCGTTATATCTTCCGGAATCGTAGAAAGTTCACGAAAAAAGATTGTGTAATCCACCGGGGTCTCTATCATAAGAGTCATCAGTTCATTAAAAAGTGCATCATGAAATGTTTCCCAGCCAAGCTTCAAAGACCACATTTCTGTCATCCTGGCTTGCATTTCAGAAGAGAAATCATTACTGATTTTTTTTAATGCATCCAGTGCCTCAGGGTGTGAGGACAGCAGTGGCTTGAGTGCCAGGCAAAACATCTGGAAATTGCGCTCAGCAGCCTCTGGCTGGTTGAGAAAAGAAAAATGAATTCCTCCACCTGTCCACGGCTGATACTCTGGATCAAACACATCTATAAACCCGAAGGGACCATAATCAAGTGTAAAACCGCCTACCGCGCAATTGTCACTGTTGAAATTGCCCTGACAATACCCAACACGGATCCAGTTTGCCACCAGCGAGGCAAACCGCTCCCGAAATTTGCGTGCCAGTAACAAAATTTTTTCCACTAATGGCAAACCGTGATCAATTTCATCACTGTATTCACGGTGTATGATATGCAGCACGATTTTCTCAAGCTCTTCCATGGCACCGGGATGCTCATCTTTGCGTGCACGACGGCCAAAGAGTTCAAGTTGACCGACACGCAGGAAGGAAGGTGCCACCCTTGTGGTGATTGCAATTTTTTCGTCAATCATCACGTCCGGTTCTAGCGAACGCGATCCGTTTGAAAACCATGGGCGTCTCACCGTTTCTGTAGCTGATGTATAGAGTGTAAGGGAGCGCGATGTTGGTACGCCAAGGGCGTTCATATGCTCCTGCGCCAAAAATTCCCGTACACTGGAGCGCAGAACAGCACGTCCGTCACCGCCTCGACAATATGGCGTTTTTCCGGCGCCTTTGAGCTGCATTTCCCAGCGTCTTCCCCCTATCACCCCCTCGAATACAGAGATTGCCCGGCCATCGCCGTATCCGTTACCCGTATGGAAAGGGCACTGTGCGTAATACTCAGTTCCGAAGATAGAGAGTGCATATCCGGTTGCCCAGCCTATTCGCTGCATAGGTTCAGGAAGGTTTGAGGTGTCTCCGCTGAACATTCGCATAAATGGTTCTGAAGTTGCCAGAGCATTCGAAAAGCCAAGCTCACTAAAAAATCTCCTGCTATGTGCTACGTATTGAGGATCTTTAATGGGTGTAGGTTTTACACGTACAAAATGACCGCTGAAGACCTGTCTTGGGTCATGATCCACACCATCTTCAGCAGCATGTGGATCCACATTCAGAGTATCAAGAAATGAATAGTCTGCGAGCAATGCCAGATCATTCAGGCTCTCAACTTCTTTTATGGTTGTTGCAGCAGCGTTATCAGGACTTTTCATGCTTTATTGCCATAACACTTACAGGGACTTTTACCGCAGGAGGAATCATTTTTTTGTAATCCTCAAAAGATAAGATAACAACGGCTTTTTTCCCGTGTTTAGTAACGATCTGAGGGCCGATTTTTCTTGCTTTTTCTACTAACTGGCTGAATTTATTTTTTGCTGCTTGTAGCTGCCAAGTTTGAACACTTATAAAAAAGTCCTCTTTTATATCGTCTAGTCTGTACAGATTTGAGGGCAAATAAAAAGTTGTCAAGCGAATTTATTTTCAATTGGGGTTAACTGTTCTGTCACCTGAACTTTACGGAGAGCCTTTTACCTACAGACTCGCCGATTAATCGTCCAGAAGAGATGCTATATCCTCACCGAGTTTCTCAAGGGAAAAAAGAACCTCTTCCTGATCTTCCAGGATGTTCACTCCGACTCCCTGAACGGTGGCATCTGGTCCATAAATCATCTTGACACCGGACATCCTGCACTCATCCCCGTGGCCGCATGATAAACACGGCACATTTCCCTGAACAGTTACGCCTCCGGCAAAATTTATCCCCTCCTCCATCATGAAATACATGATTGCATCAAGGGCCGTTTTGCAGGCATCCGGCAAGCCGGGCGTGTCTTCAGGAACAGCACACGTCACAATGGCGCCTCCCGGCTTTCCGGCCAGCTTCCCTTTTCTGTGTCTTAACGGATAAAGTCTTTCGAGAAAGGCCTTGGTCCTTGAATCAAGAGAAGAATAAGGGCTCCAGCCACCCACGATCAACGCATCGGCTCCGGCAGCCTTTTCACATAGCAGGTTGCCATCATCTTCAATAATGCACCTGTTGGTTTCTACGCAGGAAAGACATGCGTTACACGGCTCTATTTTATAGTTTGACAGTTTTATGAATTCTGTCTCAAGTCCTGTGGCAGAAAGCGCCAGCTTTACCGCCCTGTCTGTATTGCTGTCTTTTATGGGAGAACCTGAAATACCGAGAACCTTCATACCTTCCTACTTGCCCCGCTTACACTCGGGCCTTCCATGCCCCTGACGCCATGACCAGCCATCCAAGTACGAAGGCAATCCCTCCAAATGGAGTGATGGCGCCAATATTTATTCCGGTCAAAGAAATAGTGTACAGTGAAAACGAGAACAGCACTATTCCTGACAGGAAGAGCAGCCCGGCACAATTAAAAAAGCTTTTCTGACCAGGCCAGACAAAGGAAGCCATTCCGGCTGCCAGCATTGCAATGCTGTGATACATCTGATAACGCACCGCCTTTTCATAGGTTATCAGTGATTCAGGCGACATAAATTTCGCTCCGGCATGTGCTCCGTATGCCCCGGCTGCCACGGAAACGCCCGCCAGAAGAGCTCCCAGGGCAAAGAGTATGCGACCCATTCTGATTCTCCTTTTACAAGTGGACACATAGAACTTCCAGTCCTGATCATAAACATCTTGAAAGCATGTTGGCAACAACCCTTGTATGACCTTTTTCCTGCTCAGACAGAGCCAGCATTTCAAGGGCAATTTCCTTTTCCCCGGTAATTGCGGCAAGATTTTTGTACAGCTCATACGCCATAAACTCTATCTCCAATGCCAGCTCGAAAAAGTTGACACAAGTGTCACCTTCTGCATTCTTCAGCCTGTTCACCGCTTCAGTTACCGAAAGACCTCCTTCAATTATGTCACCCGGGGCATTTTCAAACATCTTTTCAAAATTTTCCAGATCAGGCCGGTACCTCTTCAGAATTCTGTAAATAACCCTTGCGTGTTCCATTTCGAGTTTAGCCAGAGCCGCAGCGTCCCTTGAGATGGTTTCATGTTCGAACAATCCGGCGCAGGCCGTATAGAATGTCTGGGCTCCCTTTTCCAGTTCAATGGCCCGTATCAAGATTGAAGAGATATCACCAGCAGCAGGAAAAACACTGACCCGTGGAAAATCCTGAAGCTTCTTTCCCTGCCAGGCAAGGATCCCTCCGGCCAAATTGAAAATCCTTTCTGCCGACACACCCATGTCTGCCACAAGGTTTGCGGCAATTCTTGATCGCCTGCCGCTTCTGCAATAAAAGAAAAGATCTTTTTCAAGATCGAAATCTGTTATGCCCGCCTCTACCTCTTTCAAGGGCAGAAGAACAGAGCCAGGTATGTGGCCCTGCCTGTACTCCTTCGGCTCTCTTACATCAACAAGCAGGTAGGATTCCTCCCTGTGCCCTGACATATACGCCTTCAAATCCTTAGCTGAGATATCCTTCACAGGTGTGATATTCACGCTCTGCCTCCATTTACAGGTCTCATCAATTTTGCTGTCGGGTCTGCTGTATCATTCCTACATGGTAACTATCTCGTATCCATCTTTTATATAATCAGCCATTGAAGCATGGCCGGACATTGTTTTCAGGAATTCAAGCCCCTCTTCTGCTGCTGCGTCTGCAGTGCCTAGCTTTTTAGAGCAGGCATAGCAAACTCCGTCAATAAGGTTCGCCTTCCTGGCATCAGTGTACAGTCCATGAAGTGGATGACCGTCACCGGCAATATCCGGTATGAGTTTAACAGCTTCTCCCTCGATAACGATTTTACCTCCCAGATCCCTGCTATGCAGATCAAGGGCATTTAAAAGAACGTGGACAAAACACATGGGATCACCCTTAAAGGCAAAAATAACAATTTTACGCATTTTTTTGTTTCTCCGTTTATATTCCTATGGAAGTTTTTCTTTTTGATTGTCAGGGGGGCAAAAATACAAAACCGGACAGAATGAGTCAGTCTGCTGAGAATGGCAGGATTTTAAATCAGATTATACTGACTGTTGAGATTACAATCAAGTGCCCATTTGAGGTTCAGCTTTTTTCGTTTGTGATAGCGTTCACGTCCACCAGATGGAACGTTTTGGAGGGTTGCCGTGTTTGTCAAAGACATCACCCGATTCCTTCAGGACTTCCGAAAGTTCCTCAACCGTAAAATCATAGCCGTCCTTTCGGGCAAACTCTACGAACTCCTCCATTGTCGCGGGTTCATTGTATTTTTCCCTCATATGTTTATCTTCGCCGCCGGCTATTAAAAGTTTCTCAACATTCTCTTTTGACATGATATGCCTCCTTCATTACGGGTTAAACTCTATGCAGAGATTTTTTTCATCCTCCTTCGATATGGAATAATCATCTCCGTCAACAAAAGTCATCTCGTGCTACCTGGCTGCCCCTTTCAGGATGCTGACAGCATCCTGCAGTGCGCTCCTGTCAGCTTCACCATTGCGGTGAATCATGACAATATGAGCATTTTCAGTAAACTGCAGAATAAATGCGTGGTGGTTCAGGAAAATCAGATCGTCATATGCATGACTTATATCCATTCCAACATACTCGGCTATATTCTTTACTACACCAAGCTTTTTTAATGGCATGCTTAAATACCTGTTCCGCCGGGCTTGCCGGAATCCAGTAGATCATCTGTTACAAGGGAACGGAGTCTTTCAGCCAGATCAAGCATGGCAGGAATTTCATCCATTTCCGGCGGAGTTATTCTGTAATTATCCAGGTCGCATATTTCCTGATACCTGTCCAGCTCCAGCAGTTTCGCCCGGATACCTGTCAACGCTCCAGGGAAGGTTTTTTCCATTGCCGCCACCAGATCAGTCATGGTGTGATTATATGGCATGGTGCCTGCCCGCATCAGAGCTGCCATTACAAATTTTTCAATGGCCATTGTAATGATGTTATAGAGAATGTTAGCGGTAAAGACCTCCCTGTTTTTTGACAGGGCGCCTGATGCTGTCTTGAGAAATGCCTCTCCATCCTCAAGAAACTGCTGCCAGCCAATAATTTCCATTATTGGCTGAAGATTTATCTGTTGAGATTCAGGATGTAACATTATTCTCACCTTCTCCTCAGGAGCACTACACCAATGTCATGAAGAGAGCAGATATTCTGCCGCAGGCTCTCCATCTTCAAGACCATCCAGAATGGCGTCAATGGCATCTTCACTGTCAACCTTGCCAAACCACCAGTTTTCCGGTTGTATAACCATTATCGGGCCTCTTTCACACTGCTTGAGACAGGTAGTTGCGCTTACCAGGCAGTCAAGCCCCCTGTCCAGCACCTCTTCTTCCACATACTGCAGGAATCCGTCGGTCTGTTTGTGGCACAGCCCCTTTTTATCTCCTGCGACTCGAAAACTCTGACACATTATTATCTGATGTTCCGGTATTGCCATTACTGCACTCCTTTTTCAGCTCATACATAATGCGGGGTCCATACAGGCCGTATCCTTTCAGGCATTGCACCTGCCTTTCTTCCTGCTCCCGTGATAAAGCACGTCCACCATGCCTTCAATATTTTCACTGCTTACTATTACCTTTATGCCATGTTTTGCCAGGACCTTCCTGGGTGCCTCTCCGGCGTTTGCAACAAGAACGCAGAAGCAGTCATGGAGACACTGGGCGGCAAGGGCTGACCATCTCTCTTCACCGCTTCTGGCAGGGGGGACCGGCCTGGTTTCAAGAAAACATGCCAGCCCGTCTTCCCTTGGACCGTAAATCAGCATTCGGTCAACCTGTCCCAGGTGAAGGTTGATGTCCATGCCGTCAGCGCTTGCAACAGCCACATTGGGACGCTGCGGGGACGCCCTTGGCATCACGGCAGCCTGTTCTCCGCCTGTATTCATTGACGGAGGCCTGATGACACTTGTTACATTCCGGATGACGGCCAGATGTTGAGACGCTTCCCTGACGGCGGCATCGAGGGTTTCGGCGCTGCATGCCGCTGAAGCGCCTTCTTTCGTATCGTCTTTGATAACGAATGGAATCACCTCCATTGAGTCCGCGCCGTATGCGGAAGCCACAGCGGTAAGTCCCGCCATGTGGGAATCATTGATGCCCTGAAAGACCATGGTGCGGATGTTTACCCTGATACCCGATTGAACCAGGGATTTTACGGCACTCTCCTGGATCTCTACAAGCATCTCCGTAACCCTCGAAAGAGGTATTGTCTTTCTGCCGGGTCTGACCCATGCATAGATTTTTTTCAGGATTTCCGGATCCGTGCCGTACATTTCCACCGTAACATGGCCTACACCAGCGGCAGCAAGCCTGTCAGCGCATTCCTCAGCCCCAATGCCGATTGTGCTGATACATGCTTCAATCCCGGGATACCGCTCTGCCAGCAGTTCCAAGGTGCGAAAGGTAAGCTCCGGTGTTGCAAGTGAGTCACCAGGCCCACTGATTTCAACAGCAGATATGTTCTTTCCGCCTTTTAAGAGATCGCCGATCCAGTCCACTGCCTCCTCTGGAGTCATGGCAAGAGACGTTTTTCCGGAAGATGAAAAGCGCATCCTGTGATTGGCCTGCGGGGCCACTGGAAGCACAAGGCATTCAATTCCAACGTCTTTTCTATTGTTTTCAGACAGAAAAGTATCTGTATCCAACATGTTACCCATGATACCCACTCCTTTGGCTGGCCTTTAGCAAAGAGCATAATTTCCTTCTTGAGCCCTGATCTTTCAGGTTTGACGGGTTTTCCCGGTAAAGATCATATAACCAGCTCGAACTTGATCTCGGGATCATCCCTGTCCTTACGATCCAGAAGGGCCCCAAGTATCTTCTCCATAAGCCTTATGCCGCCCCTATAGCCAACTGTGGGAAAGTATTGATGCCCCTGCCTGTCCAGAATGGGGAAGCCCCAGCGTACCAGAGGGATATCCTCATCCCTGGCAATGTATTTTCCATAAGTGTTGCATATCAGAAGATCTACCGGATCATTTTTTATCCACTGGTGGAGAAGGAACAGATCACCCCTGGCCTTGACGTTTACTTCAAAAGGCAGTTCCGCTGTGATTTCCCTGATCC
>WGBG01000004.1 GCA_015494395.1 Deltaproteobacteria bacterium | reverse complement strand
GAATAACCCCTGCCGCTTACGTCTATGGCGCTCCCCTCCTCCACTACAACGCTGCCTGCATCTATCTCCAACCCGTCCTCACTGGCCACAGGATGGGCAAGAATAGAGCCGCCGGTCAGCCGAAGGGTGCCTGATATTACTATGGGCGACTGTGCAATGACACGTGCACCGTTTTGTAAGGTAATGGATGAAAATTCATGGCCAGCCGGGAGGACCATGTCTGTAAAGGGGGAGCCAGGCCCGCGGCCGTTTATGACAAGCTCGCCACCTGTCTCCTCCTCCTGGAGCAGGAATATGGTCCCGTCTGCGCCGTTTCCGTAGTTTCCTGCGCCACCTGTAGCGGTAAGAGAGGCGAGATCAAGGGTAGAGATGTCCAGGTACCTGATGGCGATCCTTCCGCCGCCACCGCCGGTATGATGGCCATTTCCACCGCCATCTGCAGAGATGGCGCCGCCACCGGAGATGCTCCTTACAGAGATATTTATGCCTCCGCCTGAGCCGTCGCCAGATGCCGAGCCAGAGCTAATACCGCCGTTTGCCCGTATGGAGCCATCCACCGAGATGTTGATGGCATCAAGGAGCACAAGCCCTCCGCCGTCACCGCCGTTTCCAGACCACGCACCCCCGCCGCTTCCAAGGTCCATGGGGTTTGTCAGGTCCCCGTAAACCGGGTTGGGTGAGGTTGCACTTCCGCTGTAGTGGCCGCCTGAGCCACCGAAGCTGCCGCCGTTTCCGTTTCCTGAACCAGGGGCAAAACCCACCGTATGGGCGGTTTCACCAAGGCCGCTCCTTCCCCCGCCAAGATATCCCCTGCCTGTTACATCAATGCTGCTTGCAGCATCAATGGCAAGGCTCCAGAGGGAGAGGTTCAGGCTGAACTGCTGTGAATCAGTGGTCTCAGAATGGGCAAGCACGGCCCCGTTCAGGAGTTCCACGTTGTGGAAACTGTGTGGGCCATTGATTATGACTGTGCCCCCGTCAACCCGTATGTTCAGGTTGTCATAGGAGGTGTCCCCGTCTTCAATCACCGTGCCGTCAGGTATCACTGTCCACTGTGTGCCAGCGCTGAATGTGACGGAATCATCTGCCGTGGTGATCCCGTCAGCATCCACAGGCGCAGGCTCACGGTTTCCTGCCCTGTCCACGCCAACGGTGTAAAACTCATATACACCGTCTCCTCCCATGCGGGTGGAATCGAATTCAATGGTCCCGGTGTTGTTGTCCTCCGGGTAATACCTGCCATCCCCACTGCCATCAGGGCCGGTGTAGAGGTTGAAGGTACCGATCCCGTTCCGCCTGAAGTAGAGCTCCACGTGATCCAGGTCATCAACGCCCGATGTAACTTCATAGCTGATGGTTGTTACAGCCGAAGAACCCGGGTCAGTAAGGCCCGTAACCTCTGTCTCAGGGGGAGTGATGTCCGCGTCAGTCAGGATAATTTCAACCGGGACACCTTCTCCCTCGTTACCCTCTTCATCCGTTGCGTATGCATGAATCTCCACCCTGGGCTCCTGCACCCCGAAGGGGATGGTGAAGCTGAAGGTGGCATTTGCGCTAAGTGCTGCAGGATCCACCGTTCGGGAACCGGAGAAGTCAAGCGCACCGGAAGTCTCGTACCTGATCCGGCTGACCCCTACGGCATCGGTGGCAGATATCCTTATCGCCACCGTGTCACCAAAGTTAAATGGCGTCATCTGGGAGGGAGAGGTTATGGTCACGGCAGGTGCAGTCTTATCAACCACGTTGAGGACACGGCTTACCTGCTCTGAGACCTTGCCGCTGGTATCCTCAGCCCATGCCCTGATCACGATATGGCCCCCTATGGCCGCATTGGGTGAGACGTTAAAGGTGTAATGCTCCGTGGTGGAGCTTGCAGGGGGAGAGACCTGATGGGAATCGGAGTAGGTGGTCTCGCCTTCAGCCTCAACGTGTACCCTGGTGACACCTCCTATGGCGTCATCTGCCCTGACCGTGATGGAGACACTATCCCCCCTCTCAACCTCAAGTGTACCCGTGGGGCTCACGATCTGTACAGTTGGCGGGGTATCCTGACCCGTATCAACGGTAACAGGGATAGAGAGGGCAGGGGCCCCCGGGTAATAGACGCTTATAAGGGTGTTTCCATCTCCCCGTGCCTCCACAACGCCTGAAGATGTAACGCCTGCCACACCAAGATCTCCAGAGGCAAAGGAGATGCCGCCTGAAATGGCATGGGAGCTTCCGTCACTGTAGTGTCCGGTTATGGAGAGCTGTATCCTCTGGCCTATGGAGATGAGATTAACAGATGCGGGCTCCGCGCTTATAGAGACCAGTGTAACAATATTGACATTTACGGAAATGGTCTCCTGGAACCCTTCATAGCTTACCGTAATATTGGCAGTACCGGACGAAAGGGCCACCACCCTTCCCCTGGCGCTCACAGAGGCCACGGCCGGATCACTCGAGGAGTATGTGGCCTTGGTTGTAAGTTCAGCACTGCTTCCGTCGTGGTAGTGCCCGATTACCGAGATATCCCCGAATGCATTTGCGGTTTCAAAACTCATGGAGGCCGGGGATACCTCAATACTATCAAGTACAGGGGCTGCAGGGACAGTAGTCGTGGCTGCAGGACTTGGGTCCCTTGAGCTGGTATAATCATATGCAACTGCCTGCAGCGTATCACCTTGAGATGCCTCGATAACCGCCTCAAAGTTACCGGAGGAATCGGCAGTAACACTCACCACAAGGCCTGTGGCAATATTTGTCACATCCACCCTTGCACCTGGTACGGTTGTCCCCTTCAGGGTTGCCACCCGGTTTACCGGCCACGAGACAGAAGAGATGGATGGGGCCTCGGGCGGGGTGCCTGAGGGGGCCTCCATTACTGTAAATTCAAGTATAGAGGCCGGATCGTTCAGGTCATTGGATATGCCAAGCCTGTTGGTGGCCTTGAGATAGATTCGGTGATCACCCACTCCAAGCCCTGTGGTATCAAGGAGCACAGGGGCAGTTCCCGAATAGATGGGTGTGCCGGTTGTGGTGTCAAGAAAATATTCAACAGAGGCAATCCCCACCGGGTCCTCTGCCTTTCCGTTTATGAGCAGTTTGTCGCCTTCAAGTAGCTTGGTGCCATCCTCAGTACCCTTGAAACTTACCACCGGCATGTTGGGGTTATCCACCAGGGTAAATTCATAGGTTGCCCGGCCGGTCTGGCCAAGGCCGTCTTCTGCAACCGCAACCACCCTGTGGTTCCCCAGTGCAAGATCCAGTGTAGCCAAGCCCCCCTTGAACGGGGCAAGATTTACCGTCCTGAAGGGCTGCGCCCCACCGTCAAGGAAGTACCTTACCTCGCTAACCCCGCCTGTAACAACGGGTTCAAAAGATATGGATATCCCGTGGAGCACCTCTTGGGGGAGGTCGTCCTGGAACCTTATGGTGGGAGGATCAGCGGAGTCTGCAAGGATAATGGACAAGGTGGCATCCTTGCCGGTTCCTGCCATGTCATAGGCGGTTCCACGAAGCTGATAGCTGTGCCCCGGGACAAGCTTTGAGGAATCAATGGAGAAGATAAAGGGGGGCATGTCACCTGAAAACACGGTCTTCTGATCGATCAGCCTGTACTTTGCACCCTCTTCTCCCAGGTCCTTGATCCTTAGCTCAACACGCGCCACACCGCTCCCCTGGTCAGAGGCATAGGCATTGATCTTCACGATCTGGCCTGGGAGTATCTGGTTCGGGTTTACAGGGGGCTCCACAGAGAGGGTGAGGGTGGGGGATGTCTGGTCATCAGCCCCGCTTCCTGTTGTGGTAAAGGTGCTGTTCCACGTGTTGAACAGGGCGTTTCCCTGAATGTCCAGGCAGTCCTGGGTGATAACCACCGTATATTCGGTGTTTGGGGAAAGCCTGTTCGTATCGCCATCGTTTACCTGCCACGCGGCAACGGTCTTTTCCCTGGGGGTGCCCTCAAAAAGTTTGCTTGTACGGACCTGGCCCGGGACAAGGTTTCCTGCCGGGTCGTACACGTTGAAACTCCCGCCATCCCCTGTTGTAATGGTATCTGCCTTCATGGGCTTACTGAAAAAGGCGGTCACAGAAGAGTCAATGTTTACGCCCAGGGCGTTTGGGCCTGGAAGCACGTTAACAGTGGGAATCCCCGCCGGGGCTGCCTCCTCCGGCTGGAACTGGCCCACCAGGCACCCCTTGTTACCAACCAGTACCTGGAGGGTTATGTTCTGATCAGACATCCCTACACACGATGAAATTTCACCACTTTTAGCTGGTATAACCGTAAAGCTCTCACTTACCGACTCTCCTGGCCTGATATGCCCAAGGGCCCTTGTCTCTCCCCCTGTGATATCTTCACACTCAGGCTCTCCTGAATCGTTCAGGGCGCAGTGGGAAAGCCTGGCATCAGTGCCAACGTCAAGCTCAAGGCTTGCGTACATGGCAGTAAGCTCCCCCGTATTGGTGATATCCACTGTAAGATCGTAGGGGATGCCCGCCTCCACGGAATCCGGGTGGGTCACCCTGACGTTGAAGGTGGGAGGGCCCTTTACCTCTACCTCTGAAAGGGCGCTGCCGTTAAAGGGAATGGGGTCGTTAATGCCAGGCCCTGTAACCAGGCCGCCAAAGTTGACCCTGACCCTCTTGGTGCCGATCTCATCACCCCTGATGACAAACTCTTTCTCAACCTGCCCTGGCTGATCCGCGCCTCCAGGGAGAATCTCCCCGAAGGAAGCCACGCCGTCAGCAGGAAGGATGCTTGAGAGCCCCTGATCCGGAAACTCAAGGCTGGCCTTCACATCCTTCAGGGTGAAGATGCCCGAGGTGTTCATCAACAGGAACCGCACACTGAAAAATTCCTTCAGGCTCCTGATGTTTCCTTCTATTACCAGCACACCTGGGATTGATATGGCAGGTTGGCCCGGTGGCCCGGGCAGGGGGGTATCGAAAACCACCACCTGTACCGGCTGTGGCTTGGGCCTGCCGCCGCTGCCATCACCCAAGTTCAGCCCAATCTTTTCATATCCTCCGCGGAGTTCATCCTTGGGGACAGGTACGGGAAGGGATATGTGGACGGGTTTTTGTCTAACGTTTAGTACTATATCAAATGTGGAGACATTGTAATTTTCAGGATCGTCCAGGTCGATTACGCCGTCACTTACGAGCTGTTCCACCTCCTCCACGGAGAGGCGTTCAGTTTTGACCTTTGATACCACTATTGAATCCAGAGAGACCTGTGTAATTGCAAGGTCCTGTGATACAGAGTGCCCGGCCTCATCCTGTGCTGTCACCGAAATGGTGTTTACAGAGTTCTTGTTGAGGGGGATGTCCAGGGCAAACTCCCCGCCGCTGTCTGGAAGTGCCTGGCTTGCAGAGCCCGCCGGGCCCTTGACTGTCACTGTGATTTCAGCCACTGAATTACCACAGCGAAGAAGGGTAAAAACAGCGGCAAGTATGATGGTAAAGATAATTAAGCTGCTATGCCTAATTCTTGAGAATTTGCAAAGTATATTCATGGCATCATCCTCATCAAGGCAGAATCTGTACTGTCACAAGCCCTGCAGGGACATCGGCTATCTGCCAGGTCCCCAATGCATCAGTAATGGCAAACTTGTCCGTACCCACTAACTCTACGCGTATCCCTGAAGCTGGATAGCCGGTTGTCTTATCCACAAGGATGCCACTTATGGCGCCTGTTTCAGGCATTTCATCAGTCCCTAAGCGCCTTACGTTTACAGGTGGAGATGCTCCGGTCAGTACTTCGCCGTCACGCACAATACTTGCCTCTGCCCGTATATGATTCAGGCCCATTTCAATGGGTAATGTGGCTGAAAAAGTTCTGTCTTCAACTGAAACCTGGGTAACGGACCCGTTTACGAACAGTTGAACAGTGGCAACACCTCCATCGCTAACCACACCTTTAACCTCAATTTCGTCAAAGACAGTTTTCAAACCGTCCACCGGATTTACTATCTTCACTATGGGAGGCGCTGCCTTTTGAGGGGGCTGTGGTGGAAATTCATGCCCTTCCGGGGGCTGGAATCCGGGTATTGTCACTTCAAAATTCTCATAAAAAGTCACTTCTCCCGGACTTACAGCAGTCGTTAACGGTGGTGGTGGATCAGGCTGGACAATCTGGGGCAGTTCCCCGGAAACTTCCTGCGGCACCTCATCTGGCAGAAATGGCAGTGGATCTATGAAGGTTTCCCCATCATTCTTGAGAATGACCCTGTACGTCCCGGCCTGATTCCCATGGCGAATCAAAAGGCTAAGCTCTTGAGGGAAATCAGGAAGCGAAAGGGATGGCAGGTGAAAGACACCAAGTGCATCTGTCTTGGTCGCCTGTACGGTTCCACGATCTTCACACGAAACGATAGCCCCTATAAGAGGTTCTCCCGTTTGAGAATCTACTATGCGTCCTGAGAGGCCGAATATGTGGTGATGGAACCCGTTACCGTCAAACCAGATCAGCCCGCGCTGGTCGGCGGTGAGTCTCAGCTCTCCAGGTCTGTCAAGCCCACTTACTATGGTATGCAGCGACAGGTAGGCCTGGTCGGAAAAATGTTTCGGGAAATTCAGATCATTCAAAGGAACGGCATAAATTGCGCCATTATTATAATCTGCAAAATAAACTATATAATTATCATCCACATCAATCCCTGTAAGCTCAGAAAATGTATCAGGGTCCAGCAACAACTTATCTACATAATGTGAAGGAGTTACTTTAAAAATCTTGTCTCCCGAGGTTAGAAGCAGATCCCCGCTTCCGGTTAAACACATGCTGGTCTTGTTGGTTATTTCGATCTGTGGCGCCTTGGCCACGGTATGGGCCACGTAATGTGATGTATTTTCCGGGATTCCTGTGGGCGGAATAACAAGTTCCTTTAAAGAATTGGCATAGAGATCTGTTATGAATAATTTTTCGTCTCCTGCCCACCCGGCAGTCATTGCCTGAGCAGCACATGGCTTGGCATATCCAAGCGTCCAGCTGAAATAGTTAACAGTGCCGAACAGGTTACGATTTCCAAATTTATCCCACCTGAATATCCTGCCCCCAAACCTGTCATCACTTGCGGCATTATCCGCATAGACATTTCCCAGGGAATCAGTGGCAAGGCCAACCTGATGGGGATCCTTGAACTGGCAATAGTACAGCTTCTGGAGGATATCGTTTTTGACGCTGTAAATGGTGTTCGTGAAGGGAAGACTGGCCAAGACATCACCGGTTGCGTAGTTGGTAGCAAGGCTCACAGGCAGCCTTGGCCTTTCAAAGGGTTTGGGAACATAGATATTATCAGGGAGGCTCAACTTGCTCTTTTGAAATTTGAGGGCCTTTAAGACCTTCAATGCCCTGTCGGTGTAGGTTTTTACAAAGGATATCTGCGCTGCAGCCGGAGGACATGCAACCCCGATAAGTTGCTCAACCCAGAATTCCCCTTCATTCCATGTCTGTACGGCTACCTGGGATTTTCCTATGATCCTGATGGCCTGAATCCTGTAAACATTATTGCCCTCAGGCGGATTGGCATCGTAAAAGACCAAGGGTGCCTGGTCATGATCGGGGCCAGTGGCAAATGGCCCGTAAGGACTGTTTTCCTTGCCAACCGCAATTGGTGCAATCTTATTCCCTGTACTCCAACGCCACAGCTTGTAGTAATAATGGAGATTGTCCGATTTGCCTGGGCCGTTGTCCCCTGGAGAACGGTTGAAAAATATCCTCACATACCTGCTGTTGTCTTCAAGGGTTCCAAGCTCGAGTTTTACGATTGTAGGCGGTTCAGGTTTATATGAGTCTATGAGCTTGTCCAGGAGCTTGTCCAAAACGAGAAACATGATGTTTTGGATGCAATTTTCTGCCTGTTCCTTAAAATCAAGGGGGCTTAACAGGTGCAGCAACATGCTCTTGCCATACCCCTTCAGTTTGTTGAGAACGGCAGCCTTTTGTGCCTCTGCCTTCATGGTTGGCCATGCCTTCTGGAACCCCTTCTCAATACTCTGCTGGACTCTTTGATAGTTTGCCCTGGTGGTCTTTTCCCAGAAGAAATTCATGAAATTTTCCCTGGCCTTGTGCAAGACCCCCGGACTTGAGAGGGTAAGGCCTCCATCTTTGAAAAGATTTGAAGCAGAATCCTTAATATTATCCTTGGCCAAGTCTGCTAACTTGTCAGGCACCCCCTTTCCCAGTTCGCAAAGGACCGTTGCCCAGGGTTTGTCTGCGCCGTAAGGGTATGGGGGATCATCATCTGAAGCACAGGGGTAGTGGCGAACAGTCACCTCGGTGACAAACGAAAAGGAATCTCTTTGGACATTATCAGTGATATCCAGCTTGATTTCATACACTCCTGCTGCATCTGGCTTGAAAGATGCCAGGCAGGAGCTGTCATCTTCCAGGGAGGCAGTGCTTTTCTTCGGCCTTTTGGTTATGCTCCACCTGTAGTCTAAGGTCTCACTTCCGGGATCAGCCGGACTCCCTGCACGAAGTTCAAAGCTTCTTCCCAGATAGCGATCCAGCTTTGCCCACGGCGGGCGTCTGCTTGTAATCTGAATATCATACGGCGGGCTGTCCTGGGTCCCATCGTTTACAATGAGTCTCACCGTGTACTGTCCGGTGACATCCGGTGTGAAGGTTATGTGCTCTCCATTTCCCCCCAGCAGAGTTTTGTAACTTTTATCAGGTTTCTGGATTACATCCCACTTGAAGATAAGGAAATCATTTTCAGGATCAGTGCTTGTTGAGCCGTCAATCTCAATACTTCTGCCAAGATAAACGACTCTTTCGTGATACCCCGCATCTGCCGTTGGCGCCTGTCCCGACGCCATAGCCCGGAAGGGAATTATTGCGACTGATAATGCGGCAATTACAGCAACTATAAAAGATATGAGAACTTTTCTTGATGAAAGCATTGCCAGGTCCTTCCTCATCATTCCGAACTCCTTTCCAAAATCTGCTGGTTCAGCCATGCTTGGTCAACAGTTTTGCCTGCGGTAACGAGAAGGGTTACGGACATTAACTGCGCCTGGAGAGAATTTAATGGGGTATCGGCAACGATCTTAGGTGGTTCAGGTGAGAGATTCTTACCCTGGTTAAACAGGAGTATAAACAGTGCAGACTCTGGCGCATCCGGATCCTCCCATGCCCTGTCAACTGCACTCTGAATGGCGTTAAGCCACTCTATCAGGTTGGGGCGACCTCCATCCCATTCCCAGAGATACGTATAGCTGAAAAGCAGTTCACCAAGAGTAGTTGTCTCACCCGTGATAAGGCCCTCGGCAGTTTCACGGATTCCCTCATGTTTTACGCTGGTATAGGGAACTCCTTTTGCCTTGGGATTCATCTGGTTCCCGTATTGGTCCAGGACCCCGATATCAGGCCCACCCACCAGCAGATAGGCATCTCTTACGATATTTTCCGCGTCTTCAAGGGTCTTAATCGACCCAGATGCCGTGAGACCGCGGCCCACAAGACTGCTCAAACTCACTTCCGGCTTATCTGAGGGCTGGAAGACAAGTGACTTTGTCTCAAGTGCTCCCAGTTCAATCTCTTCTCCCGGAGCCACGGTCAGCGAACTTGCCCTAAGCTCGTGGTTCGGCGCATTTATAAGAACGGTCCACTCCCCGTCGGGAAGGCCGTTGAAGGAAAAACGCCCTTCGCTATCCGTGGTGGTTGAAAATGATGTCCCCTGGATACTAACCATGACACCCTGCAGGGGGGTGCCGGATCCTTGTTCTATCACTCTGCCGGATACAGAACCGTTCCCCCCGGTAACGCTGAAGCCCACCATGGAGACCGCTGTCTCTCTGTTGGTGGAGAGGGTTACAGAGCGTTGTCCAATACCTGCTGAGTCATCGACCGTTATGTTTGCCACTGCGCTATGGGCATCTACCACGTTCAGGCTGTTTACATGGATCCCCTCTCCAAAATTGGCCGTGGTTACACCGTCTTCAAAATGGGTCTTAAAGTCTCCCGATTCCATGCCGGTAATCCGGATATCAACCGTCTGGCCACGTTTTACGGATGCAGGGGATAATGAGGCAATGAGTGAAGTGGAGAGTGATTGCGGGCGCACGCCGCCAGGTGTGCTGTTTACTGCCCCTGAAATGGTTACAGTACGGTTTAGAGTAGGGCTTTCTGCGGGATTAACCAGTAGCTCCAGTCTTTGTTCCGTATTGTTGCCTGATGCCGGCACATCATTTACATCCACCGAGAGGGTTACCGGGGCTGAAGAGGCCTTTCCGTCACTTGCGGCAAACTGGATTTGATATGTCCCCGACTGGTCGTAATCCGGTGCGAACATGAAGGTGTTTGATGCAGGAATGAACAGGGCATTTCTTGCCGGGAGATTTTCAGCAGAAATGGTTACTATGTCGTTGTCCGGGTCTGTTGCGTTGATATGGATGGTCACTGATTGGCCTTCATCCATGGTTACCGGCCCCACCGGGTCAATTACAGGGGGGCGATTTATATCGTCAACCTCTATGGTTATGTTTTTGGAGCTGGTAAGCCCAAGGTCGTTTATGGCCTTGAATGCCACGGTGTACAGGCCCGCCTGACTGTGATCAGGTGTGAAAACAAAGGTTCCCTCAGATATGGGGCCACTGGTGGAAGTAAAGGTTGCATTATTGATCAGAGGATATGCACTAAGCCTTACATTTCTCCCGTTATTGTCCCTGGCATTTACCTGGACCGTAAGTGTTTCTCCCTCGTTTAGCCTGTAACTTGTTGGGGAGACAGTGATCTCAGGTGGCTGAAATTCTCTTTGGACCACGGTGATCTTCACTGTATCAGGGTCACTGGTATAGCCTCCATTGTCCTGCACAACCAGTCTGAATGTATAAGTTCCGACTGGCAGTTTTATTTGGGGATATGCAACATTATCCGGATCAACGGGGTTCCCGCTGCCACCTGTGGCATCGGTCCAGACGTATGAGGTAATTTCGCCGTCAGGATCGAAAGATTGGGAGCCGTCAAGGGAGACGACTACGTGGTCCTGCCAGAGTGGTATCTCTATGGTCTGGTCCGCCCCTGCCTCGGCAACGGGTTTTTGGTTCCCACCGGTGAGGCTGCCAAGACACTGGATGTTGTATGTAAAATTTATCCCCGCAGGTCTCTGGAACCGGATCATGAACTTCAGGCTATCCCCGGGCTCAAGGCTTGCCCCCCTTGAGGCCAGGGCAAGGTCAATACCATCCACGTCCCCGTCCTTGTCCATGTCAGGACAGTCGTTCAAGCATGCTTCCTCGCCGAAATTCGAGGCAATCTGACCTGGGGCCGCCTCTTTCCATTCATAATAGTACTTTCCATAAGGGCCTGTGCCGTATCCCCCAAGGGCATCAGGCATGGTTACATCCTGGTAATCGGTGCCATTTATGTTGATCACAGCGTGTAACGGAAATTTTATTGATTGGTTTGAGATGTTTGTAATGGTTACCTCTGCAGTGCTGGTAATGACCCTGGTGGTCCTGTCCAAAGAGGAACTCTCATCCGCCGTTGAAACAGAAACGTACTGATCCAGGCTCACCTCGTCAGCCCACACGGCCCCGCCCGGCACTACCAACATCAGGCATAACAGAAGGAGCGACACTACCAAATTATAAGATCTCACCTTTTGAATCTCCTCGAAAGCCATGATCTTCATGATGACCCCTTAAAAGTTCACAGGATGTCTATTTGTTTAACTGGAAAATTTTCCTGAAATCTCTGCAGATGCGGACACCAAAGAGTCCCAACAGCCCGGCCCCGAACAGAAAAATTGTCCCTGGGATTGGAACCGGAGAGATGGAAACGTCTCCGATCAGGACCTCACTGTCACCGTCTATGGCGTTAAGATTGAACAGTTCAAATGTGGGGACAGCCATATAGAAGTAGTTGGTAAAAACCATATCAAAATGAAGCCAGTCCGATCCTCTTTGACTAGGGCCTATGTTGCCATGAATATTGAAAGGTCCATTATGGTCAAGATCAAAGAGTGGGATGGCTAACTGGCAGGAACAGTTGTCAAGATCAAACCTTGAACAGCTGTTTACGAAAAAGAGGGTTGCGTAAAAGGTGTCCAGAAAGGCAAAATCATCGGAACCTGGCACGTAAGGCAAATCAGACAACTTATTCCTGAAATCAAAGGAGAGCCTGAACTGGCCCCTCCCTGTTGGAAAGAAACTGTAAAGATAACTCCTGTCAGCGCCGTGATCTCCAAGGGCCTTGTCACACCCCAAGGCATACACATCACCATCATGATGCCAGCCGTCAAATGGTGAGCAGAAACAAGCTTCTGAATGACCTGGAAAAAGAGAAATCAGCAGAACGACAATGGAAAATACATGGGATATTTTTTTCATTGTTACTCCCCCTTATGCCTCAGGCAAAGAACTCACCTACGGGGAAGTAATTAAAAGATTCGGGGATAATTTATTGTCAATCTGGCACAAATTTTTGGGATATAACTTTAAAATAATCCTCTTTCTAAACCTGGATTGAGCTTAATTTTCTTCCTCCCCGAAGATGGTTCTTCACCCCTTCAGAAAAACAAATCTCAACTTGCATATGGTTAAATGCAATGACTATTCCAAAACAAAAAGGGGAAAAAGAGAATCCAGAAGCATTTTTTATGGAAATTTCACTCTTTTTTTGCAAGAAGAGAAAAAAAATTCATGGAAATAATTTTCATTTTTCATATGAAGCAGCGAAGCATGCTTTTTAAATACCGTTCCGGGGCAGGCCATGGAGACTTTAGCAAGCCTTTGAGGCCAAGCCCCGGATCCAATGAGGATGAGCACGTCTTTTCCTTAGCGAAAAGCCATGCCCGCTGGCACTTTTCAAGATATCTAAGAGAAGGTTACCAGGCCAGGGCATGACATAGTCGCGCCTAAATGAGCTAATTCTCCTCGAAGAGGCTGCCTGCACGCCAGTCGTAAGCCCCGCTGGCACTTCGGTTGCGGCCTCCGCTTACGCTGGAACTGCCTCCGCTGGCTGTGTTATAGGCCCCTCCGCTTACGCTGGAATAAGTGCCGCTGGCATGATTGATATATCCTCCGCTTACGCTGGACTGATCTCCGCGGGCGTTGTTGTTAGTTCCCCCAGTCACTACAGACTGCTGGCCAATGCTATGATCCGAAGTAGCTGGGTCTCCGGCTATATTGCGCCATCCTCCCAGGACTGAGGAGTAATTGCCAAAGGCCTGGTTCCCGTCATCCTCATCGGGCCCTCCTCCGCCGACTACGAAAGAATACGCTCCTGAAGCGGTATTATTTCGTCCACCGCTCACGCTGGAATGAGACCCGCTTGCTGTGTTGAAATATCCCCCGCTAACACTGGAATATCCCCCTGAGATAGTGTTATGGTATCCTACCACCAGGCCGCCATAACTGCTGTAGTTCAATTGGTCACCAACCACGATATTATGAGACCCGGTACGATCGTCGCCACTACCACGGCTTGCGTTATACCCCACTATGAGGTTTCCCAGGCCGTTTACCGGCCCGCCTGTGCTGTTGGTGCCGTTCACAATATGGACGTTTACGCCTGAAAAGAAGACATCAGTGCCATTCGAACTCATGTGTTCAAGCTTGGTTTCCAGCGCAGCTATGGCCGCGGCCTGGGCCGCCACGGTGGCCTTCAGAGCGTTGATCTGGCCCTGAAGATCGCTGATGTTGGAGGTGTTCTTGGCCTGCTGGACGGCACTGCCACATGCAGAGGCGTCGTTTCCATCCAGGAGGTCAGCATCTAATCCCGAGCCGGAGCCGTCCGACGCCTTCACCGCTGCCACTGCCTCTGCGTCTGTGTAGCGTGCATGGTGAGCCGCTGGATCTGCGGCGTGGGAGTCAAGGTTTGCCTGGACCGAGGCTGCCGAACCGGCCGGATCAGCACCTACCTGGGCAGCTGTCACATGATGCGGATTGCTGGTGTCTGTCACATGTGAGGACTGATCCAGCTCACTGGCCTCATGCCCGCCCAATGTCTCGGCATCGCCGGCCCGCAGGGCAAAGGCCGTGGATGTGAGCCGGAGACGCGGTGAGAGCACCTCCCATGTACCGGTATCGCTGTTATGCACCTCAACCTGGAGATAACGCGCATCCCCAGTAAAAACTTCGGCAGAAAGCCCGGTGTTTACGGCCAGTTGCACATTGTAAACACCGTTTATGACCAACACATCGTCCTGTTCCTCTGCCCAGAGCTGCGTGCCCCCGGTGGCGGCATCGTAGATGCGGAAATAGAGATTAAAAGTTCAATCAAGTAATGTCCCTGCATCATCCGTAAGCATCCCCTGGAAGTTAATGAGACCGGGGACCCCAAGAGCGCTCCCTGCAGTGAACACCATTACAAAAAAACAACATGCAAGAAAGACCAATCCTTTCAAATTCATAGCTACCTCCTTGCCGGAATCCCATGCCCTTGCCACAGAGGCAAAACCATGAGCCGGGACCCAATTTTGAAGTTCCGTCACCTGTGGTATCCAGCCGCATATTCAGCCAGATCAAGGCCGTCCACGTCCCCGTCAGGCTCTGAATCACAAACAGGACTGTATCCAGGTTCTCCGTCAAAACGCCCAAAGGATGCTGCAAAGGCGGCAACGTCATCGCAGGCAATCCCGGTTCCAATCGTGTACCAGAACCCTGGATAAATATCATAATCCTCTGACCAGGGTGGGTCCGAAGGGTCCATCAAGGGGGTGGACTGCCCCAGGGTGGAGTTGAGCCTGAATCCTGCCGAGGACATGGGAGCGCTCCCTGCGGAAATGACTGATGTGGGAATACGGAAATGAGCGCTGGCCATACCTGCAGAGTTACATGGCTGCGGGATTGAAAAAATCAGTATCACCATCATGCACATCAAAAGAATCTTTTGCATTGTCGATATCCTCCTTGAGTTACGACGATGTATCCATAAATCCCTTAATGCATGTCACTGGGCATGAGAATTTCCTGATATGCAGCAAGGATCATAATTTAAGCTCAAGGCTCAAAACCACAGAAAGCCATGTTTGCCTTAAGCTTACGACCTTGAGCACTGAACTAACATTCATCCCGGTTAGTGACAAACCCCATGTTATGAAAATTTAAGGATTATTTCGAATGAAAACGAAATTCTGTATCTATTCAGCGTAGTGAATGGTCTTGTTTTGGAGTGACTATGAAGAATTTTGTAGTTTTTCTGGGCGAAGCGCAGCCATAAAAATCGCGCCTGTTTGAGCGAGGTACGAGCGAGTTTCGCGATTTTGGCTGAGCAAGCCTTAGAAAAACAAGAAATTATTCACCGGAACGGAAAAACACGGCCATTCACTGACCTCAAGAACCATCAATACGCTGAACAATTACGAAATTTTTTAAATCTAAGACAAACTGGTATTGATTCTTTCACAACTATTAAAGCAATAACCATACCACCTGAAGAGTCTTAAACATGGACACAGGAGCGGACTTTTGGGTGTAATTATGATTTTTTTAAAGAAACTATGAAAAAATATAATTTCATATGGGAATATGTTTTCCCTCAAAATCTTCCTTTGACCTCTCAACTTCAGACAATACGGACTTAAGCGGCAATGGAAACATTTTTCACAAAGAGAGCAATACCACGCCTGAACCTGCCTTAAGTATCAAACCCCATGCAAAAAATCTCTTTTCCCTTTTGACTTTTCGTGCCGGATATAATTTTGTATGGTAACGATTCAGCGTATAAGCCAGTCCTAGAAAGATGAGATAATTTTGTTACGGAGAAAAATCAATGGCTCACAGAATTGAAGTGGCTCTGAAACCCGAACTGAAAGACGCCCACGGGCTTAAAACAGCCAAGAGGGCTGCAAGTGACCTTGGCATCAATATTGACGAATGCAGGGTGATACACGTTTACCTGGTTGACACAACGGTGTCTGCAGACCAGTTGAAGGAATTTGCACAGGGACCATGTTCTGATCCTGTTATTAATATCGTATCAATTGATTCCCCCCTGCTGCCAGTTATCACCAAAGGACTCACATGGGAGTTTGACTGGATTATCGAGGTTGGCTTCAGGCCCGGCGTAACAGATAACGAGGGCAGAATCGCTGCACAGGCCCTTGAGCTTATCCTCGGCTCAAGCCTTCCTGAAGGTGATAGTGTTTATACCTCGACTCAGTACTGCATAAGGGGCAGGATGTCCGAAAGTGATGCCCAGCGGATTGCAAAGGGCATGCTTGCCAATGACCTCATCCAGCACGTTACCGTGATACCTGCGGCAGAGGTGGAGGCGGAGTGGAAGAAGGGGGAGACAAGCAGATTCCATGCAGTGCCCAAGGTTATTGACAAATCGGAAATCCGGGTCGAAGAGATTGATCTTGCACCGCTATCAGATGAAGAGCTTCTGAAACTTTCAAGGGAAAGGGTTCTTGTGCTGAACCTTGAAGAGATGCACATATTGCGGGACCACATAACACGGCCTGAGATAGTGGCTGAGCGTGAAAAGGTGGGGCTTTCCTCAAAATATACAGATGTGGAACTCGAAGCCCTGGCGCAGACATGGTCAGAACACTGCAAGCACAAGATCTTTAATGCGCGCATCAGGTATGTTGATGAAAACGCCAATGAGGAAGTAATCGACAGCCTCTTTGACTCATGTATCAGAAAGAGCACAGCGGAAATCAGGGAGAGGCTTGGGCAGGATGACTGGTGCCGCTCGGTTTTCAAGGACAATGCCGGTGTAATCGGCTTTAATGACAAATATGACGTGGCATTCAAGGTAGAGACCCACAACAGCCCATCTGCCCTTGATCCCTACGGCGGAGCACTCACAGGTATTGTGGGTGTAAACCGCGATCCCTTTGGTACGGGAATGGGGGCAAAGCTCAGTTTCAACACCGATGTATTCTGTTTCGGCCCGCCTGACTATAAAGGTGAGATTCCAGAGGGCCTGCTCCACCCAAAACGCATATTTGAAGGTGTCCGGGAGGGGGTTGAACACGGTGGAAACCAGAGCGGTATCCCCACGGTAAACGGCTCAATAGTATTCGACGAGCGGTATATTGGGAAACCCCTGGTATTCTGCGGGACCGGGGGCATCATCCCCACCCGTGTCTGTAACAGGCCTGGTTACGAGAAACAGGCCAAGCCAGGGGATGCCATCGTGATGTGCGGCGGCAGGATCGGAAAGGACGGGATCCACGGAGCCACGTTTTCATCCGAAGAGCTCCACGAAGGCTCTCCGGCAACAGCCGTACAGATCGGTGACCCTATAACCCAGAAGAAGATGACGGATTTCCTGCTGAGGGCAAGGGACCTGTGCCTCTACAACTCCATTACAGATAATGGCGCAGGGGGCCTGTCCTCATCTGTTGGCGAGATGGCTGAGGAGTGCGGGGGATTTGAACTGCACCTTGACCGTGCCCCCCTGAAGTATGAAGGATTGCAGCCCTGGGAGATACTTGTTTCAGAGGCCCAGGAGCGCATGACCGTTGCCGTACCCCAGGACAAACTCGAGCAGTTCCTTGAGCTTTCCAAACGCATGGACGTGGAATCCACCGTACTTGGCACCTTTACAGATTCAGGTAAGTATCACTGCCTCTACAATGGAAAGACAGTCGCATACCTTGACATGGATTTCATACACAACGGCGTGCCCCAGCTTAAACTTGAGGCACGCTGGCAGCCGCCGGTACATGAAGAGCCTGAATTTACCGAACCGGATGACCTGGGACGGGAGCTCAGGATTCTACTTGGACGGCACAACATCTGCAGCAAGGAGTATGTTGTTCGCCAGTATGACCACGAGGTGCAGGGCGGAAGCGTTGTTAAGCCCCTTACCGGCGCGCAAAACGACGGCCCAAGTGACGCTGCGGTAATAAGACCGGACCTTGAATCCTTTGAGGGACTGGTGGTGTCCCACGGCATCTGCCCCCGCTACAGCGACATAGACACATATCACATGGTATGCTGCGCGGTTGACGAGGCGGTCAGAAATGCCATTGCCACAGGGGGCAGCCTGAACCGCATGGCAGGCCTTGATAACTTCTGCTGGTGTGACCCGGTGCAGTCTGAAAAGACCCCGGACGGACACTACAAACTGGCACAGCTTGTAAGGGCAAACCGCGCGCTTTACGATATCTGCACCTGCTACGGTGTGCCCCCGATCTCAGGCAAGGACAGCATGAAAAACGACGCCACCATCGGCGGTGTCAAGATATCCATTCCTCCAACCCTGCTCTTTTCTGTAATCAGCAAGATAGACGACGTGCGCAGGGCAGTTACCATGGATGCAAAGCAGTCAGGCGACCTGGTTTATGTGCTTGGCACCACCAGGCCAGAACTGGGTGCATCAGAATATTTTACAGAAAAGGGGTACAGGGGCAACAATGTCCCCAGGGTTGACATGGAAAGCTCCCTTAAACTTTACAGGGCGCTTGAAAACGCAATCTCCCAGGGGTTTGTGCAGTCATGCCACGACTGCTCTGACGGAGGGCTGGGGGTTGCCCTTGCAGAAACTGCCTTTGCAGGTGACCTCGGCATGGTTATTGACCTTGACGTGGTGCCTTCTGAAGGTGTTGACAGGCTTGACTTCCTGCTCTTCAGTGAAACTCCAGGCCGTTTTGTGGTCACTGTTTCGCCGGGGAAAAGGGCACGATTTGAAGAAACCATGACAGGGACGGTTTTTGCATCAGTTGGCAGGGTGAACTCGGTAAAACACCTTGTTATGGGATACAAGGCAAAGACAGTAATGAATGAGCCCCTGGAAGAGCTTAAGGCTGCGTGGCAGAGGCCCCTTGCATGGTGATGGCAATGAATGAATCAGAACAGGTAGATATCGACTCCCTTATTGAAGATGAACTGCTTATGCTCAGGCATTCCGGCGAGATACCGGAAATTGCTCTGCATCACACCCTGCATTTTCTTCATAAAGACCCTGAGGGGCCGGGCCTTAAGGAGATACCGCCTGAATCCCTGAAACGTCTGAAGGAGGCAGTTTTTAAAAGATACCGTGTAATTGTCTTGAGAGATATGAAGCCTGAAAACCGGGATCTTGCCATCTACCGTGGTCTTGCCAGAAGCATAATTAACTACAAACGCCTTAAGAGATTCTGCCAGATAGAGGGCATGGATATCTCCGGGGTAAGGAAGGAGGCTGGGAAATTTCTCAAAAATTTCCTGGAACAGGAATATCAGGATGTAGAATCTGGAGCACGGACCTCCTGCATCAACTGCACATGGAAGGATATACTTGACTTTGCAAAGGAACTCGGGGTTTCCCCCCAGACACTCCCCCAGGATATTGAAAAAATGTGCCCTGAGAAGGGCGAATATGAATGGTAACAATGCTACCCCCTGCCATGCTGCTCTCCTCAATTGAACATGCCTGTTAATGGAAGGATATTTGCAATCGGTGACATACACGG
>WGBG01000003.1 GCA_015494395.1 Deltaproteobacteria bacterium | reverse complement strand
TAGTCGGCTATATGGGGATTCCTCTGACAAAGGAGATGCAGTAAATACGGCAATCCCGAAGGGTTTCAAAACAGGAAAGCTATAATTGACATAACTCCTTTTAATTTCATTGAAAAAACATTTTTTCAGATTTTGAAACGATCAATCTAGGTGGAATTATTTACAAGTAGTAAGAGTTCCAAACATATATTGGCTTATCGGTACATATTCCCCATTTGTTGAACCTGGAAAGATCAGACAAGTTCGCTTAATACTGAATTGGCAATACGTCTTCCCTTTCGGCTCAGGCTGATCCTGTCCCCATGCTCGATCATAAATCCGGCCTGCACAAGCCGTTTAAGCCGGTCACCGTAAAATTCCTTAATATCCATACCAAAGCGCTCAACCAGCCCTGAAACAGAAACGCCACGGTTAGTGCGAAGCCCCAGGACCACTGTCTCCCTGAGCATGGCCAGCTCATCCAGAGACTCGGAAAATGTTGCAGCACTTTGCCCTTCTGAAGCCATCCTGACATAATCGGCAAGAGAAGGTGTATTCCGGCTCCGGATACCATGAATATACGACACAGCAGAGCAGCCAAGGCCGACATACTGGCCATTTGCCCAGTAATTGAGATTATGCCTGCACTCATGCCCCTCCAGGGCAAAATTTGAAATTTCGTACTGCTTAAGCCCTTGAGATTCCAGGTACGCCTCTGCCAGATCTGTCATTTCGGAAAGCAAATCCTCGCTTGGCATGATTACGTCTCCTGATTCCACCCTTAGGGCAAGCATTGTGCCAGGCTCAACAGTAAGTTCATAACAGGAGATGTGTTGGCACAGACATGAACATGCCGTTTCAAGAGTTTTTTCAAGATCAGAGACGCTTTGCCCGGGAATACCGAACATCAGGTCAAGACTTATTGATTCAAAACCTGCATCCCGGGCAATGGATATTGTCTCAATGGTATCCTGCACACTGTGCGGTCTTTCAAGAAACTCCAGTCCTTTTTTTGAAAAATCCTGCCCCCCGATACTCAACCTGTTTACGCCAAGCCTCCTTACAGTCTCAAGCCAGTCCGGCGTGAGAGAGTCGGGATTTGCCTCAATTGATATTTCAAGCTTTGACCAGGATTTTGAGAAATTGAAATTGTATTTGATGGTTTCAAGAATACGAGCAACAAGTCCGGCAGGGAAAAGACTGGGAGTGCCTCCACCGATATAAATGGTGTCAAACTCCAGTTCTTTTACATCACCACATCTTAAAAGGGCCTCAGCACTGACCGCTTCCGTATAAACACCAAAATCTTCAGCGCGGGTGACATAGGACGTAAAATCACAGTATGGACATTTTTTTACGCAGAAAGGGATGTGAATGTAGATACCAGCCACATGAAGTTAATAAAAAACAAATGTAACTGTTCAGCGTATTTATTCAAGGTTGGTAAATGGCCTTGTTTTTCCGTTCCGGTGAATAATTTCTTGTTTTTCTAAGGCTTGCTCCTCCAAAATCGCGAAACTCGCTGGTAACTCGCTCAGACAGACGCGATTTTTGTGGCTGCGCTTCGCCAAGAAAAACTGCGAAATTCTTCAGAGTCACTCCAAAACAAGACCATTTACAACGCTGAATAGATACAAACAAATTTACACCCACTTTATCAGAAATTCAGTTCAAAAGCGGGCTTCCGGTCTTCATAAACTCAGGATATCGCTCGTCAAGAGGCTCGAACTCTTCCGGGCAGTGGTGACGAAGAAAATCATCCAGCAGGTACTTTATTTCAGAACCGCTTGAGGCATCAAGAATCCTCCGTACAAGCTCAACACAGTCATCATAAACGCACCTTCGGATGATACGTTTTATCTTGGGGATTACCAGGGCGTTCATACTAAGCTCATCAATGCCCATTCCAAGAAGTATGGGGGCGTACATGGACTCTCCTGCCATCTCCCCGCACATAGCAACTTCAATGCCTGCATTATGGGCTGCGGTTACAGACGTATGAATCATCCTGATAACTCCAGGGTGCAGCGGCTCATACATGTGAGAAACAGATTCATTTACCCGGTCAATTGCAAGTGCGTACTGGATGAGGTCATTGGTACCAATGCTGAAAAAATCCACCTCCCGTGCCAGTATATCAGCTACCATGACAGCAGAGGGCACCTCGATCATTATTCCCAGCTTGATTGATTCATCAAAGGGAACTCCTGCTTCACGAAGCTCATCCTTGACCTGCTCAAGAAGGGCCTTGACCTGCATGATCTCTGTACGCCCGGAGACAAGGGGAAAGAGTATCCTGACCTGGCCGTGGACACTTGCCCTTAAAATTGCCCTTAACTGGTCCCAGAACAGGCCCTTTTCCTTGAGGCAGAGCCTGATTGCCCTGAGGCCAAGCGCTGGATTGATCTCATCATCCAGAGAGACAGAAGAAACAAATTTGTCCCCTCCAACATCCAGGGTCCTGATTGTAACCGGATAGGGTGAGAGCCGCTCAATTACCTCCCTGTATGCATTATAAAGGGTCTCTTCAGAGGGAAGTTCTCTTGAGGCAAGATATAGGAACTCAGTCCTGAAAAGCCCCACACCCTCTGCACCGTGTGAAATAACAGAGGGGATCTCCTCAAGAAGCTCCATGTTTGCCTTTATCTTGACCCTGTAACCGTCACGGGTTTCAGCGGGAAGGGCGCTGTTGTGGATTACCTCAAGACGATAGCGAATGTAGCTCTGCTGTTTTTCAGTGTACTTCTCTATGGTGTCATCATCAGGAGACATGATGATGTCACCGGTAAGGCCGTCAACAATTATGGTATCATCCTGGGATATGCCCCTGATGCCATGCTCCACACCCACAACTGCAGGAATCCCGAGTGCACGTGCAAGTATTGCCGTATGAGAAGTACGGCTTCCGGCAGCGGTTACAAAGGCAAGTATGTTCTGCTTGAACATCTGCACTGTATCCGCAGGGGACAGTTCCTGTGCAACCACCACACAAGGCTCATCCATGCCCTCCAGGTTCATTTCTTCTTCAGAGCTTGCAAGAAGCACCTGCACCCGCTTGACCACATACTCAATGTCTTCCATCCTCTCGCGGATATAGCTGTCCTTAACCTGGGCAAACAGGGAATGTATGTGCTTGACCGCCTTGTCCAGTGCCCACTCTGCATTGATACAGTCATTTTCAATGGTCTGAAGGGTACGGTCAAACACCATGCGATCCTTTAACATCAACAGGTGTGATTTCAGCACACCGCTGTGTTCCTTGAGTTCCTCAGGAATATCTTCAAGGATGGCACCAATTTCATTTTCAGCAACACCTACCGCATGGACAAAGCGCTCCTGTTCCTGGGCAACGTCAGACCTGGAGATGCGTCTCTTTACTATCTTGACCTTGCCTGACTCCAGCACAAATGCCGGGCCTATGGCTATTCCTGGAGAAGCTCCTGTTCCCTTCAGATGCAAATTCATCATTAATCAGTCAATATTTCCGAATCGCCCTGCCACCAGTTCCTTCAGTGCCTCTATTGCCTGGGGCGCATCCTCACCCTCTGCCCTCAAGGTAAGTTTGGTGCCCTTTGGACAGGCTATTGTAAGAATTTCAAGGATGCTCTTTGCATCAACAAGCTCACCACCCCTGACAAGATAGATATCAGATGAGAACTCGCTGGCAAGCAGCGCAAAACGGGATGCCGGCCTGGCATGAAGTCCAAGCCGGTTAAGAATGATGATTTCGGTTTCGCAAATCATATTCTGTTTTATGGTTCTGTTTCCCTGACAATCAAAATGGACCTGTCAACAAGTTTGGAACTCAACCTGACAGGAAGATTCCAGGAACGAAATGCCCTTATGCCACGGAGTTTCTTACCTCCCACCACCACAAGATCATACCCGCCTTTCTTGACTTCATCCAGTATTTCATTCAGGGGGTCACCATATCTTACCCTGAAGTCACAGGAAATATCATTAGCCAGACAACATTTGTTAATATGTGCTTTTACTGCCTCAGCCTCCCTGACAAGCTCTGCATCAACATGCTCAAGGTATTCCCTGCGTCCCTGGGCGTATATTTCATTATAGAACTGCTTTAAAAAAATATCCCTGACATGAAGCACAGTCAGGGATGCCCTGAACTCTGAAGCCAGCCTGAAGGCCCATTCCTCTGCCCGCCTTGAATGTGACTTGCCGTCAGTACAGAGAAGAATTGAATCAGTGTCCACCGGTAACCTTGAGAAGCTCACTGCCGATGATAAGCACTGCCGCAAGCCCCAGCACCATCTTGGCAGTGGCAGCACCTGAGCCAACAAGGAACGCCACACCGCCAGCCTTCTTCATGTCATCAATACTGATAGACAGACCGATCCCTGCAAAACCTACGGCAAAAAACCACTTGTAAACCGCATTCATTGCCCAGAAGGGGGTGTGGGCAACCTTGGGGCCTCCGAGAAACGGCATGTGCATACTGTTCAGCAGCACGAGGATGAAAAAACCTATGATAAACACTGGAAACTTGCTCTTTATGGTGTTCCAGAGTCCCTGCTGCTCCTTGGAGACATTCTCCTTAAGATCATAGAACCAAACAGTGTACATTACAATAAAGGGAATCAGCATGATGCGTGCGGCATTTATCAACACTGCCGTATTCCTGGCATCTTCTCCATACCATTCTGCAGCAGCTATAAGCTGGGCAGTATTAAGAATGGCAAGGGCTGCCCATGCCCCGAACTGGGACTGGGACACATCAAGCATCTGCCCGAGGTAGGGCATTACAAAAAGCATGAGGGTGCCAAAGAGAAGTATTGTACCAATGGCATAGGCCATATCCCTTGGCTTTGCCTTGACCACAGGGGCTGTGGCAATAATGGCCGAGACGCCGCAAACACCTGTTCCTGCCCCCATTATTCCGCCAAGTCCATCAGGCACATTAAACTTCTTGCACAGATACATAACGGCAAGGGCTGTACCAAAAATGAAAACCGCAGTAAGAACAAGCCCTGCGCCCCCAACCTTTGCCACGTCTGACCAGACATAGTGCACGCCCAGGATGATAATGCCGGGTTTAATGAGCGGGCGGGCAATGCCGACACCAGGCAGGAAAATCTTTGAGACACCAATGGTATTTCGGATGATTATCCCGCCAATAAGTAGCATGGCAACATACTTGAACTGCAGGTCCTGATAGAGGAGTGTAGCCCATGCCCATCTGTCCCCAACACTTCCTCCCACCTTTTCAAGGGCATGCCTGTGCTTTTCTATCTTCTGCTCAATGGCGGCTACCTTTTCCACAGGCGCACCAGAGCTTTTAAGCTCACCTATCTTCTGCTCCAGCACAGGTATGGCAAGGGATGCCACATCTGCCTTGTGGTATTTGGCAAGCACATGATGAATATTCATTACTACAAAGGCAAAAAAAAGACAGAGCAGAAAACCCGGAATATATTTTGGCCAGTCTTCTGCAACCATCTGACGTATAAAGGACATAACAGTTCCCCCTATCACCTGTGTTCTCTAATGTTACTGAAAAGTATCTATTCAGCGTGGTAAATGGTCTTGTTTTGGAGTGACTTTGAAGAATACGGAAAAACAAGACCATTTACCAACCTCATTCAAGAAAAGCGCTGAACAATTACACTGAAAATAATATGGTTCCGAAAGAATTGCCGTGTTTATCACATGCCCTGGGGAGTCGAAATCCTGGGATGATTATCCGAAATCATTCCATAACCGCATGCTAAAACATAAACAGGGTCTTCTTGAAAAATGTATAGACAGCATCAGGATTTATGGCGCTAAGCAGCAGTATTATGCCTGCAATAATTATTGCCCAGATATCCTCACGCTTTTCAGAAGACAAGACCCTTTCCGAGGTGTCCTTTAGAGATTTATCAACTGAATCATTTATATCATTGTTGCGGTTTTGTTTTCGGGTTTCTGGCATAATGCACCTCCATGGCTTGATAATGCCCGCATTTTTTATATGAAACCCCGCCATGTGTCAATCTGAAACATTCCCAGCCCCTGATACTGGGGCAAATCAACCGCCACAATTCACAAAACCTGAATATTATTCCCCAAAATCACCTAAAACACCACCTTTCCAGTCTCCCTAGTGCTGTAACCTCCCAGACTTTCAACCCTCTGCCTGAAACCGCTGCCTGAAATCACCTCAAGGAGCATCTTTATCCCCTCATGCTCCATGCTGTCTGCCCCCATGAGCAGATCATAACGCTCCTCGGCAAGGGGAACAAAATCCAGGCCCAGTGCCCTGGCTGCGGCAAGTATTCCAAGCCCTGTATCTGCCTTGCCACTCAAGACATCAACAGCAACTGCCATGTGTGTGTACTCCTCATTTCCATAGCCCTGTATCTGACGCGGATTTATGCCTTCTTTTTTCAGATGATAGTCAAGCAGGACCCGGGTACCTGCGCCCTTCTGCCTGTTGATGAACATTATATCTTTTCTTACCAGATCCTTGATTCCCTTAATATCCTTTGGATTTCCAGGTGGCACCATAAAACCCTGCTCCCTATGTACAAGGGTTATGAGCCTGGCACTTCCTTCAGGCAAATATTTTTTTACATAAGAAACATTATATTCGCCAGTTTCCGGATCAAGCAGATGGGTGCCTGCAATATGTGCAAGCCCCTTACGGATAGCCATAAGGCCGCCAAGACTGCCAACATGGGTTGAGTAGAGAAAGAATGTATGGCTTGAACGCTGAAGCATGTCCTTGATAATGTCAAGAGACAGATCATGACTTCCAACACAGAGGAGCGTTCTCTCTATATCCTCATCCTCACGAAGAAGCGACAGCCCTATTTTGGCTCCCTCTTCCACGCCCTCGGAATTTTCAGGTATCTCAAAAAGGGCATTTGCCCTGGTAAGAGTTGTGATACTTCCAGCACCCTTTCCAAGGGGAGATGCTATATTTCTGCCATTTACATTTCCCACGATCATGCGCCTGAATTCCCTTATGCCGGCTTTTGAAGGCATGTTTCGCCCTGCAATTGCCTCAATAGACGGCCTTTGCGCAGGTTTCCTGAACTGAAGCAACGCCAGGAAAGGAAGCACAAACTGTTCAAACGAAATGGCAGAGGAGACAGGATAACCGGGATTTCCCACCACAGGCCTGCCCTCAATCATTCCAAGGGCAGTGGGCTTTCCCGGCATCATGGCAACGCCGTGTACCAGAAGCTCTCCAAGTTCTTCAATAATACTGACAGTGTAATCAGCTGTGCCCGCAGAAGACCCTGCTATTACAACCGTCATATGGGCACCGCTGGTAACGGCATTGCTTACCGCTGCCCTTAACAGGTCAATATCATCCGGTACAATATCCGTAACTTCCACACTGGCACCTGCCTCTGAGGCCATGGATGCCAGCATTGAGGCATTGGACTCGATGGTTTTTCCAGCAGGAGGCCCGTCTTCACCTACTGAAGAAAGAGAGACAAGCTCTGAACCAGTTGGAATAATGGTAATTCTTGGTCTCTCCCAGACCTTCACGCTTGAGATTCCACTGGTTATCAGGGCTGCGACGTCGCATGGTTTAAGGAGATGGTTTCCTGGAAACAGAAGCTCGGTTGCAACAATATCCTCCCCAACCTTTCTCACATGCTGCCACGGGAATACAGGCCTTCTTATCTCCACAAGACCGGGCTTTGCCTCAAATACATCCTCTATCATGATAACGGCATCACACTGCTCCGGCATGGGGTGGCCTGTATTGATGGGCCATGCCTCCTCACCCTCCCGGAGCACAACCGGTTTCTGATCAGATGCGCCAAAGGTGTCAGATGCCCTGACTGCATAGCCGTCCATTGCGGCGGAGTGAAACCCGGGAGATGAGATCCTGGCATCTATCTGGTCTGCTGTAATCCTGCCTGCTGCCTGCTCCACTGGAACATTCTCAGTTGACAGAAGTGATTCCGGAGAAAGACGGCTGAAAAATATCCGCCTTGCCTCATCAAGAGTCATCATGTTCAGATAAATTTTTCGTCTTTTCATGGCAGTAAAAGCACCTCAGCGGTTTCATTGGCGTAAAGCCCTTCACTGTCACGGGGTATGACAAGAAGGCCGTCAGCCTGGGAAAGGGGATATATCAAGCCGGATTTACCAAAAACAGGCTCTGCCACCAGGCCACCTTCATCCTCAACAAGCCGCACCCGCAGATACTCCTCCCTGCCGGGGCTTGAGGGGTAATTCCTGCTTATGCGTGCGTTAACGCACGGAAGGCCCAGATGCCTTGCATCAGTAAAACCCTGCATGCGCTTTAAAAGAGGATACACAAAAAGCAGAAACACCACTGCAGCAGATGCCACATGCCCTGGAAGCCCCACAAGCGCCCTGCCGCAGGCTTCAGCAAGGATTGTTGGCTTGCCGGGCTTTACGGAAACGCCGTGGGCAAGAATCTTTGCGTCCTTTACCGCCTTGAAGGCATCAAGAGTGAAATCACGAACCCCTACAGAACTTCCTCCAGAGACAAGTACAACATCTGCAGGAAGCTCAAGGGCCTTTCCGCAGGCCTCTGAAAGCCCCCCCCTGTTGTCAGTGATGATTCCCATGTTTAGAGGGTTTGCCCCTGCAAGCCTTGAAAGGGCAGAGAGTGTGGTTGAGTTGATATCCCTTATCTTACCCCGGGGCGGCGTGGTATCTGCCGGAACAAGCTCATCACCTGTACTGATTATTGCCACCCTGGGGGCAGGATGTGCCTTGACTGAAGTAATCCCGAGCCCTGCAAGAATACCAAGTTCCTGAGCCCTTAACACCGCACCGGAATCAAGTACCTTCTGGCCCTTGCCCACATCCTCACCAGCCTCTATCACGTTCTCAAGCGGTGCTACGCTCCTTGAAACCTCGATTGTGGTTTCATCTATGGCCTCGGTGTACTCCACCATGACCACTGCATTGGAACCGGACGGAAGCTCTCCTCCTGTCCAGATGCGAGCAGCCTGTCCAGGCTGTATTTCAATATCCTCAGGGGACTCTCCCATTGCCACCTCCCCTGCCACTTCAAAAAGTGCAGGCTGAGACTCTGATGCACCAAAGGTGTCAGCGGCATTTACTGCAAAACCGTCCATTGTTGACCTTGCAAAAGGGGGAAGGTTTTCAGGAGAGATGACATCCTCTGCCACAACCCTGCCCAGGGCATCATCAAGGCTCATTTTTTTCGCAGGCAGAGGGTTAAAGTGATTTAATATGTCATTTTGCAACTGGTTTCTGCTCTTTAATTTAAAAAAGGGTTTCATAAACTGTACCATAAGGGATGTTATTGCGTGATATGGATGCTTGTGAAGAATAATATGAAGCTCAAATTATTATGGCAAACTACACAACCAGGTAAAGAGACAAGCATAAAAGACGATTTAAACAACATATCACCCCCTTGACAAAAAATATTATAGTCCTAAACTTCCAAATTGCTAAAATATACTCATCTGTATTTTTCTTCAATTAAGACTGCATCATAACAGTTTCTTTTAGCAGTACATCCTTCAGGTTTCACATCGCATCAACGTCTTAAGGTTCTTGTAATGGAGAAGCATTGCAAATGGACGAAATAATAAGGGTAGAAAAAATAGCAAAACATTATGGGAGCACAGAGGCCCTGTCAGGCGTTTCATTTTCTGTGCAGCAAGGTGAAGTTATTGGCCTGTTAGGTCCAAATGGCGCGGGGAAGACAACACTCATGAAGATACTCACAGGCTATCTTCAGCCTGACCAGGGACAAGTCTTTATTGACGGAATAGACATCCTTGAACATCCAAGTGAGGTACAGTCAAGGGTAGGGTATCTTCCTGAAAATGCCCCCATGTATCCGGAGCTCACTGTCCAGTCATATCTCAGAATGATTGCAGAACTGCGCCAGGTTGACGAATCAAAGCGGGACCACCTGATTGCCTCTGCTGTAAAGGCCGTAAAACTTGAAGACAAACTGGTTACTCCCATAGGAAACCTGAGCAAGGGCTACAGGCAGCGGGTAGGCATTGCCCAGGCCATTTTACACCGCCCCAAACTACTGATACTTGATGAGCCCACCAATGGCCTCGATCCTACACAGATTGTAGAGGTACGAAAACTCATAAGGAGCCTCGCCGGGGAAAGCACGGTGCTCTTATCCACCCACATCCTTTCAGAGGTTGAAGCAACTTGCAGCAGAGCAATTATTATAATGAACGGCAAGGTACGGGCTGATGCACGTCTTGAAGAGCTTTCAGAGTCATCAGCAGCCATATTGTCCCTTGAGTCCAATATCTCTGACCTGGAAAGCGTTAAGGCAGAACTCAAGAAACTTCCGGATGTAACAGACATACGCCATTACAGCAGCCAGGGAAGAGAGGTCATTGAGATACATACCGGCTCAGACAGAGATATCTGCCCGGAACTCTTCAAACTTGCAGCAAAACACAATTGGCCGGTTACTGAGCTCAGACACACGGAACGCACACTTGAAACCGTATTTAATGAACTGGCACGGGAGGACGTATCGCAATGATAAAACAGGTTTTCTCAGTTGCTGGAAAAGAACTTCGCACATATTTTGGCTCCCCCATGGCTGCAATTTTCATGGGGGCATTTCTGCTTTTCACCCTCTTTTTCTTTTTCTGGATAGACGCATTCTTTGCAAGAAACAGCGCTGACATCAGGCCACTTTTCAGATGGATGCCCCTTCTGCTCATATTTCTTGCAGCTACCCTTACCATGAGGCAGTGGAGTGAAGAGCAGCGCATGGGAACAATGGAGGTACTTCTCACACTTCCGGTATCGCTCACCACGTACGTTTTGGGTAAGTTCCTGGCAGTTCTCACCCTTGTAGCCATCTCCCTGCTTCTTACTGCAGGACTTCCCATAACTGTATCTTTCATGGGAAACCTGGACTGGGGCCCTGTAATAGGCGGCTACCTTGGTGCACTTTTAATGGCATGCGCATACATTGCCATTGGTCTTTTTGTCTCATCACGCACAGACAACCAGATAGTTGCAATGATTACCACCGTACTCATTGCAGGGCTGTTTTATCTGGTTGGTTCTACCCCAGTTACATCTCTTGCAGGCAATGATCTTGGTGAATTTCTCAGAGCCCTTGGAACAGGAAGCCGGTTTACCTCCATTGAAAGGGGTGTACTGGACCTCCGGGACATTGTTTACTATCTAAGCATTACCGTTGTATTCTTGGGGCTTAACGTACTCTCGCTGGATATGAAACGCTGGAGCAGTGGCGCCAGGACTGTCCGCTACCGCAGGGGTGCCATTGTCACAACAGTGCTTCTGGTATGCAACATACTGGTGCTGAACATCTGGCTCTACCGGGTTAATGCAGCCCGGATTGACCTTACGGAAAACAGGGAATTTTCCATCTCCCAGACCACCAGAGACATACTTTCAAGTCTCAGGGAACCGCTTCTCCTTCGTGGATACTTCAGTGAAAAGACCCATCCGCTTCTTGCCCCCCTTGTTCCGCACATCAAGGACCTTATGAAGGAATATGCCATTGCAGGTCACGGCAAGGTCAAGGTGGAATTTGTTGATCCCAGGCAGGACAGGGAGGCTGAGATAGAGGCAAACCAGGAGTACGGCATTAAACCAGTGCCCTTCAGGGTGGCGGGACGATATGAATCGTCAGTTGTGAACTCATATTTCCATATCCTTGTACGGTACGGGGATCAGTACAAGGTGCTTGGTTTTGAGGATATTATTGAGGTCACACCCCTTCCGGATGGCCAGCCAGAGGTCAAACTCAGAAACCTTGAATACGATTTGACCAGGGCAATTAAGAAGGTGGTTTATGGATTCCAGAGTATTGGAAATGTGTTTGAAAATATCAAGAAGGCGCAGCTCACAGCAATCATAACCCCTGACAAGCTTCCGGAATCCCTGAAGGACCTGCCAAAACAGATAGAGGAAGCGGCTGATGACATAAAAAAGGATGCTATGGGCAAGTTCTCCTATAAACTCATTGACCCTGACAGCATCACCGGGGGCAGAGAGAAGGTTGAAAAGGAGTTTGGCGTAAAACCGCAGTTGGCCTCCCTGTTCTCAAACAAGACCCTGTATCTGTACCTGTTCCTTGACGTGGATGGAAAACGGCAGCAGATTCACCTTGATGCTGACCCCACCAAGGCTGAAATTGAACAGGAGATTGAGGCAGCGCTAAAGCGCATGTCATCGGGCTTTCTTAAAACTGTGGGAATCTGGACGCCCAAAGAAGACATTCCGCCCCAGCTCATGATGATGGGCAGGCGGCCTTCTGACCATTACCGCATGGTACAGGAGATTCTCAAGCAGGATTATAATGTAAAGGAAGTCACCCTTGATAACGGCTGGCTCTCAGGAGACATTGATGTACTCCTGCTTGTTGCGCCCCAGGACATGGATGATGTTGAGCGCGTTGCAGTGGACCAGTTTCTCATGCGGGGAGGAAGCGTAATTGCACTTACCGGAAGCTACGTGCTTGATCTCTCATCACAGGCTGGAAGGGCGCTGAGACTCAAGAAGGTCAAAAACGGCATCTCTGAACTGCTCTCACATTATGGCGTGACAGTAAAAGAAGAACTTGTCATGGACAGGCGTAACGAGCCATTCCCTGTGCCGGTTGAGCGCAACATAGGGGGCTTCATCGTTCAGGAAATCAGGCGGCTTGACTACCCGTTCTTTGTGGACGTACGCCCGGATTCCATGGCGGAGAACAGCCCTGTTACATCATCGCTTACAGCGGTCACCATAAACTGGGCATCTCCCATTGTTGTTGATGCAGGCAAAAAGGCCGGGCATGACATAGTAGAGCTCCTGCACACAAGCCCTGAAGCTTGGACCACCGAGTCCACTGACATACAGCCTGATTTTGAAAAATATCCCGGCACAGGCTTCCCGCAGCCTGAAAAATTCAAGGTGTCCCTGCTGGCCATGACCGACACCGGCAGTTTCACCAGCTTTTTCAAGGACAAGCCTGATCCAAGAGTGGAAAAGCTCAAGGAAGAACACGAGAAAAAGGAGAAGGAAAAGGCAAAGAAGGATAGTGGACAGGAGGCAAGTTCTCCTGACAAGACGGCAGATGAGGTTCCTCCGCCTCCAATCATTGAAAGGTCACCAGATACCACCCGCCTTGCAGTGGTGGGCAGTTCGGAGTTTGTAAATGATACGGTTATTTCAATCTCAAGGAGCCTGAACCCGGAACGCTTCCTGAACAGCCTTACATTTGTGCAGAACCTGGTGGACTGGGCAGTGGAAGACCTGGATCTTCTGGCCATAAGGGCACGGGAAGGACACGCAAGGCTTCTTAAACCCATGGACAGGAATGAGCAGCGGTTTTATGAAATCCTTAACTACTGCCTGGCCTTTGCAGGTCTGCTGCTTGTTTCCCTGATTGGAAGAGGCATTGTGCGTAACGAAAAACCCATCCGGCTTGATTAGAGCCTCTGAACTTTCATGACATGGGGTTTGTTACCCCTGACATGAAAGTCAGCTCAAAGCTCAAAGTTGGAAGCTGAAAGCAAACATGACTTCTTTTACTTTGAGCCTTGAGCTTTCAGCTTTGAGCTATTTTCACCGAAAATAAACATGGAGGAACAGGCCCTATGAACAGACGAAACACCATCTTGGGGATAGTGCTTATTGCACAACTGGTGCTTGTAATATTTCTATATAATTCCGGAAGCAGCGAACATAAATCGGAAATAACCCTGACGGATTTTGAGCCTGAGAATATTATATCGCTTATGATTTCAGACAGCTACGGAAGCAAGACAAAACTGCAAAAACAGGATGGCAAATGGCTCATTGATCCGCCTGAAAACTATCCTGCAGACACAGAGCGTGTAAAATCAGCACTGAAAAAACTGGCAAACCTGAAATCTGACAGGCTGGTGAGCAGTTCCAGGGGAAGCCACGGCAGGCTCAGGGTAGGAAAAGAGAATTTTAACCGATTGATCAGCCTTGAAGACTCCGGAGGGAATAAATATCAGGTCTTTCTTGGAACAACACAGGGGAGGGGCGTCTATGTCCGTAAAGGAGGAAGCGATGATGTGGTCTTTGTAAACAAGCTCTCATCATGGGAGTTTGCCACAAGCCCTCGTTCCTGGTGGAAGACCAGCATTGTGGATTTTACCACTGATGCGGTAAACCGGCTGGAGTTAAAGAACAGCAAAGGCTCTCTCTCAATTGCCAGGGACAGCAATGGTCATTGGGTTGACAAATCCGGAGTAACGCTTGACCAGGACAAGGTCAAAAAATTCCTGCTTGCCATAAAAAATATCAGGCTTTCTGAATACCTGGGCAAAAACACCCCATCCAAACTGGACAACACAGCGGCAACACTCAAAATATCTCTGGAAAAAGGAAAGGAGATAACCATTGAAATAGGGCCTGAAGAAAACTCCCAGAGGCTTGTTCGTGCAAGCAACATCTCCCACCTTGTAAAGGTCCGCAGCTCTGAACTTAAAAAGATCCTGGAGGCCCGGGCTGATGATTTCAAATCTGCTACCCATGCTTCTGAGGATGCACATTCATCCCAGGCAGGAAATGCCACAGAAAAAAGGTAAAACCTAGATTGAGCGATTGTCGAATTTGCTGCAGATCCGCGAAAGAGGAATTCCCATAATAGTTGGCTATATGGGAATTCCTCTGACAAAGGAGATTCAGTAAATACGGCAATCCCGAAGGGTTTCAAAATTGGAAAGCTATAATTGCTATAACTCCTTTTAATTTCGTTAAAAAAATATTTTTTCAGATTTTGTAACGCTCAATCTAGGTAAAACATGCCCATAAGGAATACAGTAAAACATCTCCAGGAACACATGGAGCAACTGGTCATTGGCCAGGAACGCCTTGTCCAGCGCCTGCTGGTGGCTTTGCTTGCAAACGGACACATACTTGTTGAAGGCGCGCCCGGGCTTGCCAAAACCCGGGCAATCAAATCCCTGGCATCAGGGATAGAGGCTGATTTTCACCGCATACAGTTTACCCCTGACCTGCTTCCTGCAGACCTTACCGGAAGCGATGTTTACCGCCCGGAAGATGGGAGCTTCAGGTTTCAGCAGGGGCCTGTATTTCACAACCTCATTCTTGCTGATGAGATAAACCGTGCACCTGCCAAGGTGCAATCTGCACTGCTCGAGGCCATGGAGGAGCGGCAGATTACCGTGGGAGCAAAAAGTTATCCTCTGCCTTCTTTATTCATGGTCATGGCAACTCAAAATCCCCTGGAGCAGGAGGGGACCTATCCACTACCCGAGGCCCAGCTTGACCGTTTTTTTATCCACGTTGAGGTGGATTATCCCTCCAGGGAGGCCAGCCGAAAGATACTTGAGCTTACCCGAAAGGAGGCCCTTGGCGAGATAGAGCAATCAATTCCGGTGCCAGAACGTATCAGCCAGGATGCAATATTTGAGGCCCGTCGCCAGGTACTGCTGTTGCATGTTGCCCCTGAGGTAGAGGAATATATTGTGGAACTGGTGGAGGCAACCAGAAATCCAGGGCGTTACTCCACAGAGCTTTCAGACTGGATTCGCTGGGGAGCAAGCCCCAGGGGGGCAATTGCAATGGAGAGGGGAGCACGGGTTATGGCATGGCTTGACGGAAGGGATTTTGTGACCCCGGAAGACGTTCAGCAAATCGCACCCGACGCTCTGCGCCACAGGATAATCCTCCACTATGAGGCAGAGGCAGACGGCATCACGCCCGGCATGTTCATCAGCAAAATGCTTGATGTTGTACCGGCTCCATGATCATTTTTGGGGCAGGACCAATTTTAAACTTGCTGCCTAACCCGGGGTCCACTAAACCGGGGGAAGGTCAATCTAACTATAACGCAAAAATTCTTGTGCGATTACCATTAGGAACAAAAATACAAAACCTAGCAATAAAATATAAAAAGAAATTTTATTAATTGCAGCTAAGATATGATTTGATCCGTGAGTTTTTTTGTATTCTTCCTGTAATTTGCTAAAAAAACTAAGCTCCATGGTTGGCCACAAAGGATTTGTTATACTATTCTTGACCAACTTCATATTTGTTTTCTTAACAGAAATAATCAGATAACAGGTGCTACCGACAAAACTTGCCAAGGCGATGTATAATAACATCTCAACAATTTTAATGCCAATTTCTAGTTGAACCATTGTTTCTCTAATATTCACTACAGCATTTTCCAACGATAACATCTTTTAATACATCAATGCGGTTTACGCTCCAAATATTCCAACCACCACCGATGCCTAGTTTCCACCCTGTACCACCGTCTTTTGAATAGGATCGGCCTACAATCAAGGCTCCCCAAACTCCAGAATCATCCGAATAATAGCCATGGTAATCGTAGTTTTGTCGGCATTTTTTAACGGTATTTTTATCATCACTAATTGAGACATTCGATCCACCAGAACCTTTCAAACCAAGACCTATTTCCCAGCCACCTGACCAAATTTGTAATGTGCGTAAGTGCCTGTTGCCATTATCATCGCAACATGTATCAGTTGTAACAGAATAGGAAAGTGATACAACACCTAAAGTAACACCAAAGCCGCCTCCAAAGTCCCTATAAAGCCCCATCGGATCATTCCAGTTCAGCGGATCATTATGGACATACGCATACAAATTAATCCCCCCATCAAGCCCAATAGGATCAGGTGTCAAATACCTTCCTGTCTCTGGATCATAATACCTGTGCCAGTTCTAGTGGAGTCCGGTCTCCTCATCATAATAATACTGCCCGGGGAATATGAGATTATTTTTGATTGAGGGCATGGATCGCATGACAGTTTTCCCAAACGGCAGGTAATCAGCCCTCCATACCACACTGCCCCCACTGTCTGTAATAACCTGGGGTGTGCCGAGATGGTCTGTATGATAAAAATAGACTGATTCTGTTTGCCCAGGATTTGCGGTATTGCCAAAATGCTCAGCCAGGGCCGCAATGTCAGGAATGCCTGCCAGCGATGAGGCAAGGTCCCTGCCATCAACATCTCCATCCATATCTCTGTCTTCAGTACATAGGTGGCTCATATCTATCCTGGCAACTGGACGGCTGCCAAGCCAGAGATACTCTACCGCCTTTTGAGCCTCAGCATTATATTCCATGACCAGGTTTCCCTTAAGGTCGTAAAGAAAAAAGACCGTGCCTGAGGGACGTTTCTTGAAAATACGCTGTCCAAGGGCGTTATAACCATATTCCACTATAGTGCTTCCCTCTGAATCCGTTACCTTCACCAGCCGGTTCCGGTGATTGTAAACAAGGTGTAGATCACCTTTTAGAACCATATTGCCGTGCTGGTCATAGGAACAGGTCTCCGTGGCCTGGCCTGCGTTATATCCTGAAACAAGATTCGTGCCGGGGATGTACTGATAGGTAGAGTTTGATCCAGCATCCTGGCTTACCATCAACCTGTTATCTGCAAGATCAAGGATGTACTCCAGGTCTCCGTATGCGCCTGCGGCTGAAGAGAGCCTTGAGTAATTATCATAGGTGAAGCCTTGACTTGAGTCAGGCGAAATATTGTCTGTTATGGTCTCAATAAGGCTGTCAGGAAGGTATGAGTATGTTCTGTCCAGTATGCCGGAAGCGGTGATACCGGTTATCTCAAAGCTTTCATTAACAGGCATTGAAAGCCCAAGGCCGTTTCCGTATGTGAGACCTGATACAGGTCCAAAGGGGATGTAGCTGATGTCTGATGCGATCTCCTGAGTGGTTCCGTTCAGATCAGCAGAAATCCTCTCTACCCTGCCTGTGGCATCAAGGAAGTAGCCAATGCGCCGTCCAACCGGAAGGATCAGGGCCGTCACCCTCCCTGTGTGGTCATATTCATAAGAGAGTCTGAATGTGCGTCCGGAGACTTCAAAATTACAAGGGCCAGACTAATGATGCCAGAAATAGGCTCTTCTCTCTATCGTAATAATATTAGCAACAATACGGGCAACGCTATAAAAATAATTATAAAATATATAAAAAGTAAAATGATATTTTTGAATGAAGGATTCCATCTAAAAATACCAAACAATTTATAATTATTTACTTTGAATTCCTTTTCACAATTTGGGCAAACTACAATATTTGCTCCCCTAATGCTTTCCAGACCTTTCTCCCATGGGGAAAATAGTTCTCTAAACAATAAACGAAAAAAAGTTTTATCTAACCTAATTTGATATTTAAAATATTTTTCATATTCAATTTTTTTATTACATTGTGGGCAATCAATCATTTTTTTTGAAGGACTAGACATAATAGTTAAAATATTTAATCCTTTTTTTCACAACAATTACTCACTATTTCTTTGCTAAGTATGGCATCACCACAAAGTTTCCACGTGACTCCCACGCCTGTAAATGTACTAATGATATCACCGCTGATTGGCGGAGCACCGCCCGTTATATTGCCATTTATACCAGAGCTATGCGTAAAAAAAGAAATATCATGCCGCAAATAGGTTTTATTCCTGGGACACAAATTATCACTTGATACCCCCCCAAAGTTAAAACCTGAATTTTTAGGTGGAGTTGGAACATTTTTTGCGCCCACGCCAACGCCTCCACAGGTTGTAAGGATTATGAATCTAACTTTCTTATTTTCGGAACAACATGTTATTATATTGATTCCGATCTCGCCGCCAAATCCAATATATGCTCCAAAGCCCCCTCCGAATAATCCGAGTGAATCGATAGTGTTTATAGGGTCATGGAAAACATACACATACAAATTAATCCCCCCATCAAGCCCGATGGGATCTGGAGTCAAATACCTTCCTGTTTCCGGATCATAATACCTGTGCCAGTTGTAGTGGAGACCGGTCTCCTCATCATAATACTGACCTGGGAACCTGAGGTTATTTTCGATTGAGGAGAGAGATTGTATGACAGTTTTCCCAAATGGCAGGTAATCAGCCCTCCATACTACACTTCCCGCACTGTCTGTAATAACCTGGGGCGTGCCAAGGTGGTCTGTATGATAAAAATAGACTGATTCTGTTTGCCCAGGGTTTGCGGTATCTCCAAAATGTCCGGCCAGGGCCGCAATGTCAGGAATGCCTGCCAGCGATGAGGCAAGGTCCCTGCCATCAACATCTCCATCCATATCTCTGTCTTCAGTACATAGGTGGCTCATATCTATCCTGGCAACTGGACGGCTGCCAAGCCAGAGATACTCCACGGC
>WGBG01000002.1 GCA_015494395.1 Deltaproteobacteria bacterium | reverse complement strand
TGTTTTGGAGTGACTTTGAACAATTTCGTAGTTTTTCTTGGCGAAGCGCAGCCATAAAATCGCGTCTGTCTGAGCGAGGCACGAGCGAGTTTCGCGATTTTGGCGGAGCAAGCCTTAGAAAAACAAGAAATTGTTCTCCGGAACGGAAAAATAAGACTATTTACCAACCTTCATTAAAATAAATGCGCTGAACACTTACAATGGTAACAACTCCCCAAAAAAACAGTATTGCTGATATACCGCCTCTGCTCCTGTCAGAGATTGAAAAGAGGGTCACAGCTTCAGGCTTTGATGACCTTACCCCTGTTGTTGACGAGATAACTGGAAAATATGGCTCAGCGGTAAAGGCTATACTGTTTTACGGTTCCTGCCTGCAGAAGGCGGATGTTTATGATGGCCTGGTTGACCTCTATGTGATAGTGGACAGCTATCATAATGCCTGTAAAAGCCGTGTTGCCGCTGTCTTTAACAGGCTCCTTCCCCCAAATGTTTATTATCTTGAAGTTACAGAAAATGACCGTTTGATTCGGGTCAAGTATGCTGTTATCTCCCTTGACCAGTTTCAAAAGGGCTGTTCTGAAAAATGGTTTCACTCAAGCCTCTGGGCACGTTTTGTTCAGCCTTCGGCCATTCTTTATGTTTCAGATGAGGAGGTTCGTATTGCAGTTATACATTCTATCGCAAGGGCAGTGATCACCTTTCTTAAAAGGGTAATTCCCTGTGCGAGCGATGAATTTACTGCCATGACCCTCTATGCCCAGGGACTTGCCCTCTCATACCGGGCAGAGCTTCGTCCTGAAAAACAGGAGCGCATTAAAAAACTGGTTGAAGCAGGAGTTGAATGGTTCAATGCAATTTGTGTACATGCCCTTTCCGCCACTGGATACACCCTTAATCCTGTACCTGGAACAGACCCTCAGGTCTGGCAGGCAGATATTGATGCCGGTTCAAGAAGGCGCTGCAGGTTTGAGTGGCGTTTGCGGCAGGTACATGGAAAGGTGCTATCCGTATTGAGGCTTTTTAAGGCAGCCTTTACATTTTCAGGCGGTGTTGATTATGCCCTGTGGAAGATAGATCGGCACTCAGGAGTAAATATAGAGGCCACCCCTTTTATGCGCCGTCATCCTGTTCTGGCTATGCTGATTTTGTGGTGGAGGGTTTTAAGTAAAGGCGCAGTCAGGTGAGGGGCAGCAATATATTGAGCCTGGATTGAGGTTTGTTTATGGAACACACAATCATATTCCTGATACTTCTTGGCGCAGGATTTCTTTTTAAGAGGATACCTGCATTTCCAGCTTCCACGGGCAAGAGCCTTAACCTCTACATAATCTATGTTGCACTTCCCGGGCTTATCCTTGCCAAGGTGCCATCTCTCCATATCACTACACAGATACTCATCCCGGTAACAATAGCCTGGGTAAGTGTGGGTCTATCTGCTGCAATGGTTCTTGCAATGTCCAAGGTTATGAAGTGGTCGGATAACCTGGTTGGTGCCCTGCTCCTCATGGTTCCCCTTGGCAATACATCCTTCTTGGGTGTCCCCATGGTTGAGCGTTTCATGGGCCCAGAGGCAATCCCCCACGCATTGATCTATGACCAGTTCGGTTCGTTTATGGCACTTTCAACTTACGGCGCAGTTATATTGGCTGTATTTGGCAGTGGAGACAGGGTTACTGTCAAGGGTATTTTACGTAAGATATTCACGTTTCCGCCATTTTTAGCCCTTTGTACAGCTCTGATACTTCCTAGTGGTATATATCCTGTGTGGATGGTCTCTCTTTTTGAAATGACTGCAGTATCCCTGGTGCCTGTAGTGCTCGTTGCAATCGGCTTTGCAATGGAGCTTGTTTTGCCCCGGTCAGAGACAATGCCTCTTGTTGCAGGCCTTGTAATAAAGCTTCTCTTGAATCCGCTCATAATGTTAGGCTGCTGCATGCTTTTAGGGATAGGCGGATTTGTAACAAGAGTATCAATACTTGAATCAGCCATGCCCCCAATGGTCACCGCAGGCGCCCTTGCCTCAATAGCCGGTTTTGAACCCAGGCTTACATCCTCAATGGTTGGGATAGGCATTCTGGTATCATTTCTCACTCTTCCTCTGATTTTCCATATTTCAGGCCTTTGATGGTTTGATGATCGGTAACCTTTCTGTTCCCTCTCTGCTTTGACTGCCCTTAAAGTGGAAAGAAATTCTTTTCCCTAAAGGGCAATTTGGTCTATATCCGGGGTGGATTATTTTATGTTTTGGGAAAAATGTGGATACCACTGCAAAAAACAATAGAAATGCCTTGGTATGTTGATTGCAAGTTATATAAGTTTGATCAAAATTTGGGCAGATTTGAGGAGAAATCTTGCCCGTATATATTTTTTATATTTATGCAGGAGGAGTGAGAATGAAACGATTCGTTGCTTTTTTGAGCGTATTGTTGTTTTTTATGGTTAGTACATTGGTCTATGGTCTTACTGATATAGGTTCCATGTCGGGAAACCTGTATGATGATTTTTCCGCTGCGCAGATTGATACGGCAAAATGGAGAGACCTTGAAAAAGTAAGGGCCCCGGTCGAAGGTGTTCTTATATCAGGAGGTGCTCTTATATCAGGCATCAGGGGGGAGGCTTTACCTTATGGTTTCAAGAATTATCTGTCTTTTCAGAATCCCAATGACATTAACACTATAGAGGCGGATGTTGTTTATCTTGGAGGTTATATCTCAGACCCTGAAGTGAAAATAGGGGCTACCATTGAAGGCTTTTTCTACCGGGCTAATGGCGGCGATGTTTATGCTTATATCGGACTTGGCAAGGGAGATTATGAAACCCCAAGAGCAGCATGCCGGGTTATAGATACCTCTGACCAAACCAAAAATTTGCATCGCTATTTTGAGATGGAGATCCATGAAGGTGAACCGTATCACCTGAAAATTTCCTACGATCCTGACTCCAATGAGTTCAGCTTCACTATTACTGGCCAAAACGAAAATTCCGAATCCATTGGCTGGACCGCATCTTCAAGGGTCGGTTCTCCTGTTCATAGTTTCAAGTCCCTGACAACCTTACTTGTAGGGCCTGAGGGAACAGGTATCTCTTCCGTGTTTGCAGCATTCGATAATGTAAAAATCAATAACCAGGAAGAAGTTTACGATGATTTTGAGGAGCCCCTGCTTGATCCTGCAAAATGGGCGAAACTTGACAGGGTTCGTACAATCTGGGACGGTAAGCTGGTCCTGAGCCGACATATTGTGGATGGCAGGAAGAAAACCCAGGCAGCCATTGTTGAAGAGAATGTTGAGGATGTAACATATCTTGGCGCTGATATTTCATTCAGTCCCGGAGCGGTTGCAACAGGTAACGCCACTACAACTGCTTTTCTGACCGGCTTTTTTTATAATGATATGTATGATACAGACTATAATGGTACTGAGGGTAATATCAATGCATCCATAGGGTTGATTTATGACCAGAATTATGGTTATCGAATCGGGTACAAGACCAGACGTTGCAATAATGCAGACTGTACCTATTATACCGAAAACAAGCATGGCTTTGCTACTCCCCTGGAACCAGGACGGGATTACAGATTTTCTATTGAGCTAAAGGATGGGTCTCTGTTTTTCAGGTGTAATAATGAGGTTCAGGAGCAGGCAATAACTACCCCCATATATCCCCCTTCGGTAAAGAATTGGAAGTTGGGGGTTGTGGCTGATGGTCATGGTAATGGCGAGGCGTATGTCAGGGCGGAATTTGACAATGTCAGCATTACTGCGCCTGAGTTTGATCCTCTTTACTGGGACCTTGATTTTGACGGTGATGTTGACGGGCTTGATCTCTTTAATGCCGCCTCTGACCAGTATGGCATCAACCCTGTGACAGTCAGTCAGATCGCCGAAGCCTTTGGAACCTCACTTTAATATTCTTTAGGTTTTATATTGTGGGGTTTGTTACGGCACATGCGGAAATGTTTCCGCATGTGCCGTTTTTTTATGCCTGTTCAGCTTATTACGAGGCTTTCAGAGTGGCACTCTTTATAGATTTTTATCCCCGTTTCAACCAATCCAATATGTCACTACCTCCCCCTAGAACATTAATCCCGATGGTGGCAAGCCTTTTTTGACCGAACGTATCTATCTACATGATACTGCAGATACAAGGCGGAGGTGACTCGACTCCCTGTACTTCGAGTCATTGACAATGAAGCTGATTCGGTAGCCAGTTGGCAGATACCCTAAAGTTTATCTTATGTGGCAGGGTAATATATGCTATTTTTGTTCTTGTATGAAAGGACGAAAAGGGTTTCTATACTTTAAAATCGAGGCCATTCATCATTCAAGGTTAGCACTTGTGGGATGAATCTGAATATTGACGTACGAAGTTTCGAAGTATGTAAGCCCAATCTAAAAATTGGAATTAAGCCCGTTTATTACTGGAATCCAGGAGAGGAAAAGCATAAAGACAGTGTATTCCAAACATAAAAAAGTACATATAAATATACCTTCCCCTGTCTTTCCGCTAACCATCTTCCTTGCCGCATTGCTCATCTTTTTTTCCTTTCCAGCACTTGTCTGGTCTGATTTCAAGCTGTCCGATATAAACCATGAACTGAAGATCCGGGACCGTTTTGAGATATGGAATGGTTATAACAAGAAGGCATATGGTAAGGATAGCATAAATCCGTCCGGGAAAAAACAGGGGGACTCCAACGACAATTTCATAATTCAGAGGGCTGTGTTCGGGTTTTCATGGGAGGGAAAATCCTGGGCATGGCGTTTTGATATGTATGATTCCAGGGCGTGGGGCACCTCGCTTAAGACAGAGGATTTTATAAAAAACAAGGGTACTGACCAGGAATATGTCATGGACCCTTACAGGGAATATTTTGAGCCTTATGAACTCTACATTGCATTAAAGGGGCTTGGTACAGCGGAATCAAGGCTGATACTTGGAAGGCAGATTATAGGATTTGGTGACAATCGCATTTTCGGGCCCGGAGCCACTACCAACTCAGTGGGCTGGCTGTGGGATGCAGCGCGTTATTCCCTGAGATATCATGAGAATTTTCTTGATCTTTGGTACGGACAGACAAAGAGGCAGGACCCGGATTCACTTAGCCTTTTTTCAAAGCATGAATACCAGGGCGCAGGCGTTTATGGGCAGTGGAAATTCAAAAAACTCATGACCTTAAATCCCTTTTTCTCATGGAAATTCGGCCAGTATTACAACAAGGACAAGAGGGAAGACAGTTATTATTTTGGCGCCAGGGCATTCAGGACCAGTGAAAACGGCTTTGTGTATGACATAACCCTTGCCAAAAAGACTGGCCGCTTCATTGTGAGGCATGATGCAAATCTTGATATAAATGCCCAGGCCTACGTGCTTAAACTCGGGTGGTTTTTCAAAGATGTTATCTTTTCTCCCAAGATAATGCTTGGGCGTGTATATGCCAGCGGTGATTCAGATCCTGACGACGGCACTGTCAAGACATTTACCAGGCCCTTTGGAACCACAGACGGCGGCCATTATGGTATAATGGACCTCATGTCATGGAGCAACATGGTGGACAACCATGTTGGTTTCCGTTTTGAACCCTGGGACGGATTCAATCTTCGGATAGCCTTTCATGATTTTCATTTGGACAAGAAGGCTGACAAGTGGGCATATTTTGGCTACAAGGTAGCTGGCAACAGATATGACCATGTTGGAAACGAGCTGGACATAATCCTTAAGAGTCATCCTGTAAAGTGGCTCAGGATTATGGCCTTTTACGGTCACTTCTGGTCCGGGGATTTTGTGCGCAGGAACGACATTGCCCACAATGATGCAGACAGGATGGTGCTGCAACTGTTTTTCGAATTTTAATTATTTCCCTTTCTTCATTATTCACCTGATCCTCCTTTTTAATTATTCTCGTGTCTCTCCTTGACTCAAAAAACTTGAACCGATATATTGTGTTTTAGTTTTCTTGTGGTACAAGATAATGTGTTGGTTTTTTCGGGTTACATCTGAAATAACAAGGTCAGGGAGGAAATCTTCATGCTGGAACAGACACGGATAGAGACCGAGGGGTTCTTTTTTGACAGGATAGTCAAACGGGATGGCAGGGTTGTCCCGTTTGAAAGTGGCAAGATAACAAATGCCATCCTGAAGGCAGGAAGGGCCACAGGGGAGTTTGGTGAAGTTGAGGCAAGAAGGCTTACCATTCGTGTCCTGAGCCTTGCCCAGGCCGTGTTTGATAACGGTGCCCCCGGTGTGGAGGAGATACAGGACCTTGTGGAAGAGGTGCTGCTTGCATCGCCTTTCAAGAGGACTGCCAAGGCATACATCCTGTACAGGGATCAGCATGCAAGAATTCGCGAGATGGTCAAAAAGGCCGATGTTGACCTGATAGAAAAATACCTTGAGCGCCTTGACTGGAAGGTCAAGGAGAACAGCAACATGGCCTACTCCCTCCAGGGGCTGAACAACTACGTATCAAGCGAGATTACAAAGACCTACTGGCTGAACAAGATTTATACACCAGAGGTGAGGCAGGCTCACAGTAACGGCGACATCCACATTCACGACCTGGGTCTTCTCTCTGTTTATTGCGTCGGGTGGGACCTCCATGACCTGCTCATGTCAGGTTTTCGCGGTGCACCAGGAAAGGCGGAAAGCAGCCCTGCCAGGCACTTCAGAAGTGCCCTTGGGCAGGTAGTAAACTTTTTCTATACGCTTCAGGGCGAGGCCGCCGGTGCCCAGGCTTTTGCAAATTTTGACACTCTCCTTGCCCCTTTTATCAGACATGACAGGCTCTCGTACCGTGAGGTCAAGCAGGCGCTTCAGGAGTTTGTATTTAACCTGAATGTCCCAACTAGGGTGGGGTTTCAGACACCATTTACAAACCTCACAATAGACCTTCAGCCTCCCTCCACTCTGCGTGATCAGCCAATTGTGATTGGGGGCAGGTATGGTGAGGCGACCTACGGTGACTTTCAGGCAGAAATGGACATGTTTAACCAGGCATTCCTGGAGGTTATGTCCGAAGGTGACGCAAGGGGAAGGGTCTTTACATTTCCCATACCCACCTACAACATCACTGCGGATTTTGACTGGGACAGCCCGGGGCTTGAGAGACTGTGGGAGATTACTGCAAGATACGGAATCCCCTACTTTGCCAACTTTGTTAACTCTGAGATGTCCCCGGACGACGCCCGTTCCATGTGCTGCCGGCTAAGGCTTGATGTAAGGAGCCTGGACAGACGGGGCGGCGGGCTCTTTGGTGCAAATCCGCTTACCGGCTCAATTGGTGTTGTCACCATCAACATGGCTGCCATCGGGTTTCAGGCATCATCCCCGGAAGATTTTCTGCAGAGGCTTGAGCGCGCCATGGAGATTGCAAGGACAAGCCTTGAGAGCAAGCGAAAGGTTCTGGAACACTTTGCAAGTCAGGGGCTCTATCCATACACAAGATATTATCTTAGAAACATCAAAAAAAGAGACGGCAAGTACTGGAGCAACCACTTTTCCACCATTGGGCTGATTGGCATGAATGAGGCCTGTCTGAACCTTCTTGGCCAGGACCTCTCAAGCAGCAAGAGCGTGGAGTTTACTGCCAGGGTGCTTGATTTCATGAAGGAGAGGCTTTTAACCTTCCAGGAACAGACCGGAAACCTTTATAACCTTGAGGCAACTCCAGGGGAGGGCACTGCATACCGCCTGGCACGGATTGATCAGGAGCGGTTTGAGGGCATCCGTGTGGATAACAGGCAGGCTACAGGTGTTCCATTCTATACAAATTCAACCCAGCTTCCTGTGAATTTTACAGATGATGTAATCCAGGTTTTGGACCTGCAGGAGCCTCTCCAGTCCAGATACACAGGCGGTACAGTCCTGCATGTCTTTCTGGGTGAGGCCGTGCCGGATCCTCATGCTGTTAAGGAATTTGTGAACATGGTCTGCCACAACTATTCCCTGCCGTATTTCACCATCACACCCTCCTTTTCCATCTGTCCTGAGCATGGGTACATTAACGGTGAGGTGCCTGAGTGCCCGGAATGTCAGGGAAAGACCGAGATTTATTCAAGGGTTGTGGGTTATCTCAGGCCCATAAACCAGTGGAATGAGGGCAAACAGGCGGAGTTCTCAATAAGAAAGCGTTTTTCCCTTGAAAATTGATAATTTCCTTGTAGGCGGCTTCACACCGTTTACGCTTACAGATTACCCAGGCAGGATTGCAGCCATAGTGTTCACCCAAGGCTGCAATCTTGCCTGTCCGTTTTGTCATAACAGGTCTTTGATACCTTATAAACGCCCAGGGGATGATAACACTTTAAAAACCAGGAAGGTTCTTGATTTCTTGGCAGAAAGGCGGTCCAAGCTCCAGGGCGTTGTTATTACAGGCGGTGAGCCCACGCTTCAAAGGGGCCTGTTTGATTTTTTGAAGGTCGTCAGGTCCCTTGATTATCAGATCAAACTTGACACCAATGGAACACGGCCTGATGTGCTTGCGCAGGTGCTTAATGCAGGACTTGTGGATTTTGTGGCTATGGATCTGAAGGCCCCCTGGAGCAAGTACAGTCTTGTTACAGGAACTGCCCTTGATGTGGACAGGGTAAAAGAGTCTTTCTCCATGCTTTCCTCAAAGCCAGTTGAGTGCCTGTTTCGCACAACCTTTGTGCCAGGGCTTCTTGATGAAGAAGACCTGCGCGAGATAAGGGCAATGATTCCTGAAGGAGTCAGGTATAAAGTCCAGGAAGTCGTGAAAAGGCAATAATCAGAGTATCTATTCAGTGTAGTGAATGGTCTTGTTTTGGAGTGACTATGAAGAATTTCGTAGTTTTTCTTGGCGAAGCGCAGCCATAAAAAACGCGTCTGTTTGAGCGAGGCACGAGCGAGTTTCGCGATTTTGGTGGAGCAAGCCTTAGAAAAACAAGAAATTATTCACTGGAACGGAAAAACAAGGCCATTCACTAACCTCAATTACCCATAGAAACGCTGAACAGTTACTAATCAGACTATTCATCATGGTGGAGTTCAGCCACCTTTGCCAGTAATGTTTCCATTGTATAAGGTTTCTGTATGAAACCCGCCAGTCCCTTGCCTGCAAAACGATTCGTTGCGGTCTGTTCATTATAGCCAGATGACAGAAGAACTTTTACATCAGGTTTTATTCGACGCATCTCTGAAAATGTCTCTTCACCCCCCATGCGTGGCATCATCATGTCAAGCAGAACACAGCTTATCTCATCTCTATGTTCTTTTAGTTTTTTTAAAGCCTCAAATCCATCATGGGCCTTTATAACCTGATATCCCCCTTTCTGGAGTATCATGCTTGCAACATCCAGGATCATCTCTTCATCGTCAACAACCAGGACCTTCCCCCAGGTTCCCTTTGGTTGTTCTGCCTGCTTCTTTACGTGGAGGTCTATAGGTTTTGTTTCCACCGCAGGGAACAGGATTTTTATAGTTGTGCCCTTGCCTACCTCAGAATATACCTTGATAGCTCCTTGATGCCCCCGAACAATGCCAAGGATGGCACTCATGCCAAGCCCCCGTCCGGTGAACTTTGTTGTAAAGAAAGGCTCAAATAATCTGCTCTGCGTCTCCGCGTCCATGCCACAACCTGTATCTGAAACTTCAAGCCAGACATATTTTCCAGGCTTCATGGTTCTATCTTCAATATGCAGCGAATTTATATAATCATCATCGGTGTCCATCACTCCGGTTGAGATAACAATTGTGCCATTTTTTTCGCCTATTGCCTCGCTTGCATTGATTACAAGATTCATAATGACCTGTTGAAGTTGGGCCACATCCGCATCTATGGATGGGATATGTGAGGAAAGTTCATAGCGTATAACTATGGTCTTGTGAATTGAGACTTCAAGAAGACTACCCATCTCTTCCACCATCTGCGATAGATTTATTGGCTGAATCACAAACTTGCCCTTTCCAGAGTATGCAAGCATCTGCTTGCACAGGTGTGCTGCACGATGGCTGGTCTTTTCGATGTTCTCCAGGTACTCACTAACCTCATCCCTTGAATCTGTCTTGCTCCTGGCAAGAGAGACATTCCCCATTATAATGCCAAGCAGGTTGTTGAAATCGTGGGCAATTCCACCTGCAAGGACACCAAGCGCCTCAAGTCGCTGCATGTGGGCCATTTTCTCATGGCGACGCCTTTCCTCGGTAATATCCCTGTCCAGTACAATCTGGTAACGAATTATACCCTGGGTATCGTAAACAGGTGAAACCCGCCTTGAAATGAGCCGTTTTTTACCTTCAACCTCTAAAATCACCTCACCTGTCCATACTTTCCCTTTAAGCACAGTTTTGCGAATTTCATCATACAATGCGCCATCTCGTTCTGCCTCACTCAACATTGCTGCAGGGCTGCCTGTCAACTGGTCAACATCTGTCCCATACAACTTGGCACATGCGGTGTTTGCCAGAATTATATATCCATTTATGTCAAGTACCATAATAGGTTCATCGTTCTGCTCTATGGCAGTTCGAAGCAAGGCGTTTTCCTTTTCAGCTTTTATGCGGTCAGTGATATCTTCATGCATTATAACCACATGTGTCACCTGACCCTGATGATTTTTTAACGGAAAAAGATTCGCCCTCAACCATAACGGCTTACCTGGGCCGGGATAATCCTTGTTTTTTGCAGGATTATAAAAATGGGCATCTATGAACACCTGCTCACCAGCAAAGGCCCTGAGGATGCCTTCCATTTGACCATTTTCCTCAAGTTGGGAGTCCTTGAGGACGTTGTAACCAGCAAGTTGTTCAAATTCAGCATTCCACAATCTTTCCCATGCAGGGTTTACAAGTAGGCAGGTGCCATCAGATCGGAAAATCTGTATGCTAATGGGCGCCTGCTCGATAAGTTCCCTGAAACGCCCTTCACTCTCCTGGAACCTCAGTTTCTGTTCATCAACCGTGCGGACCAGTGTCCTGGTTCGTTCATCATTAATGCGGCACAGGTGAACGGCCTTTTGCAGGTTACCCATTACTGGTTCGAAAATTTCAGCCCAGGGCACAGAATAATTCGGTTCCTGCTTTGAAAGCAGAATGATTACCTGTTTATCACTCACCCTGAGCAGCAGGGCACATTTCCAGGTATCAGTATCCACACCAAGGGAACAGAGTAGCTCTCTGTTCGTGGTCCATCCTGGATGGAAATTCTCCATGGAAATTTCTATCTCTTGCCGGGATGAGAACAAGCCTATGGAATGGAGGGCTAACCACGACCGCTCAACACGCTCTATCCATATAGATACGGGAAGGCCGGTGTGGAGCATAAGACGCTGCATAATGCGCATAATTAATGGCTTGGCGTGTACCTCTGCGCCAATTGTGGCAACGAGATCGTAAAGGACAGGATATATCAGTTCCGGTTTCATAAGGAGTATCTTACTATCTCTATTACAGCATTGTGAAAAAGGGGATACTGGTCACGCATCGTTGTCCCTATCTCCCCAAGAGACATTGCGCCAAAACAGGGACCCGTCACGCTGGAAAGCCTATCCAGTTCCCTTTGACATCCCTTGGTTCCAAGATGCATGTACCTGCCTCTACAGTAAAATAATAATGACTCATCTCCCGGAGATTCCTTCACTCTACTGACCAGGCGTTCTACGCCTCTCATGAGATCATCTGAGGGTCCGTTCAGAACTTTCAATAACGCATTTGGAGGGATTTCACCGATACAGAAAATCTCTCCCTTTTCGTTGAAATTAGAGGGGATACGTATTAACAACTCGCCATTTGCCCTAACGATGCCAAAGGGGAAATGGACAGAATAGGAGTAGAAATTGTCTTTTGAAACCTCAACCTGATAATTTTTGTCAATAAGCTCCCTGTAGCTGGAAAATGCTGGCCTCCAGTCAAGTGTGCGGATCAGGTTGCCTGTACTGCTGGTGGCCATAAAGGTGTCTTCTGTATCGGGAAATCCATGTTCCACCATTCCTCCGGTGGCATCTGGCAATATAAGTGCTAGCACACGCCCTTTTGCAAAACATGTGTGATCAAATAAGCAGGGACGGGATTTAAGTGCTTTGGTACCGGCATTTGCCCCGCCGTAGGCATAACGTATGCCAAGTTCTGCATAGATCTGCTCAAGCCTGGTGGCAATGTCAGGGAGCAGGGCATCAAATATCATAAACAGGGTAACGTCCTCCTCCCTTTGCTCCTTTACCCACGATACCAGGTTATGAATTGCTTCAGAAGACGAAAGCGGTTCTGATAGAAATACCTTAGTCTTCTCTGGGAGAGGTACAAGCACAACCCCTGTATCTGTGATCTTTCCTTCTGCGATCAAACCTGGAAAGATTGCCCCGCATACAGGGATTTTACGCTCTGCAAACAGGTTCTGAATGGTGGGTACAGCCTTGTCATTATCTGCGGCGACCAGGGCCAGTACCGGGCGGTTACAGAACTGTTTCTGCCACTGTTTCACAGCATTTGAAAGAGGCTGGCCGTAAGGATGCTCAACATACCTTATTTCGAGAGGATCGCTCATTTTCACTCCTGACCTTAGTTGCATTAGTCATCTGCGCTAAATAGGCGGCAACGAGCCATCAATCACAGAAATTATTCCGTCCCTGCATGAGGGTTCCAAGATGGGAAAAATTACCATGTAATACCCTTTTTGTTTCATTGAACAAACTTATTTTTTAACGCTTAGTTTGGGGTTTAATATTGATCGTCTTGAGGCATGATATGTTATGATCTGCTTTGCGTTTTCCTTGTACGATACTATACTTTTTATGCTGGTAAAAAATTTCAAATAGTCAAAATAGCAAGATAATTATTTATTACCTTGATTTCATGGGAGATGTTATTAATATAAAATAACTCAACTTTCGTTCATTATCCAGAATATATTCCTTAAAAATTATTGCTTGACTTGCAGATTACCTGATCTGACTCATAACCTTCAAAAATTTAGTCTGTTGCTAAACCAAAAATCTGCACTTGGATACGCACTGAATAGCAAAATATCTTGTAACTTTTCAGCGTATTAACTGTAATGCAGTTTCATAAATGGTCTTGTTTTCCGTTCCGGTGAATGATTTCTTGTTTTTCTAAGGTTTGCTTAAGCCAAAATAGCGAAACTCGCTGGTACCTCGCTGATACAGGTGTTATTTTATGGCTATGCTTCGCTGAGAAAAGTCACGAAATCATTCAAAATCACCCCAAAACAAGCCCATTTACTGCTTTGAATTTATACAACATTTTTTGAATAATACCTTAATTGAACGATAGTCTATTTGCTGCAATCAGCGAAAGAGGAATTCCCATCTGCGAACTTTTGGATAAATTAAGGTAACATTAGAAGATTTACAGGGAGTCCATGATGATCTGTTTAAAAACATGGCGGCATGGTGGCAAGGTGTGCCTTCTATCAATTTTTTTTCTCGTCGTGGTCTGTCTGCCCGGGACCGAAATCTGGGCGAATAGCTGTGATGAGATAACAGTGGAGCAGGCAGTCAGGGTTTCACTTGAGAACAATCCCGGCCTTGCAGCAATTCAGGCAAGGTACGAGGCGCTTTCTGCTGTCCCGTCACAGGCAGGCACCCTGCCAGACCCTGTCTTGTCCTTTGGCGCCCTGAACCTTCCGGTTGACACCTTTGACCTGGATCAGGAGGGCATGACCCAGATGCAGGTTGGAATAAGCCAGAAGTTCCCTTTCCCTGGGAAACTTGATCTCAGAAAGCAAAGCGCCTCCCTGGAGGCTCAGGCAGCCGGAAACCAGGTTGAGGAGGCAAAGCTCGGTCTTGTCAAGGACGTTCGAAGGACCTGGTGGGATATATTTTTCCTGAACAAGAGCCTTGAGATTATCCGTCTGAACCAGGATCTGCTGCGGGCAACTGTGGCATCTGCCAGGACAAAGTACGAAGTGGGAAGGGGATTGCAGCAGGACGTGCTCCTTGCCCAGGTGGAGCTTACCAGGCTCCTTGACCGTGAAATCGCCATATCAAAGGCAATTTCCCAGAAAAAGGCCATGCTTGCCGCACTGATGGACAGACCTCCTGGCGCCGCCTGTTTTACCGTTTCCATGTCCATGAAAGAGGATCTCCCGGCAGTGCTCCCTGAAGCCCGGCTGCAGGATAAGGCACTTTCAGTAAGGCCGGGGCTTCTGGCCCTTAAAAAGAAAGGTGATGCAGCAAAGGCCAGGGTGGATCTGGCAAAAAGGGATTACTTCCCTGATTTTACAGTGGGTGCAGCCTATGGTTTTCGCCAGGATGCGCCAACAGGGATGAAGCGGCCGGATTTTGCAAGTTTCAGGCTCAGCATGAACCTTCCTGTATGGGCTGCCTCAAAGCAGAGCAATGCGGTGATTCAGCGTTCACGCGAAGCCCTTGCTGTACAGCGCAGAATAAAGGAATTTCAGGACAGGGTGCAGGCAGAGATAACCTCGGAATATGCTGCCTACAAAAGCGCTGCCGGGCAGTGTGAACTTTACCGCACTTCTCTTATCCCCCAGGCCGAGCAGACTGCAGCGGCAATGCTTAAAGGCTACCAGGTCAACAAGGTGGATTTCCTCAATGTGGTACGTGCCCAGCTTACCCTTTACAACTACAAGATTACCTACTGGAAGTACTTCA
>WGBG01000001.1 GCA_015494395.1 Deltaproteobacteria bacterium | reverse complement strand
GGTTTATGATGGTGTCAGTGCACTTTTCAAATACCCCGCGTTGATCCTCTTTAAGCTCCCGGGCATATTTCTTTTTCAGTCGCTGTGCAGACAGCTGGATGGGTGTGAGGGGATTTTTGACCTCGTGGGCTATGCGCCTGGCAACCTCTCTCCAGGCAGCAAGTCTTTGGATCTTTTCAAGTTCAGTCAGGTCATCAAAGACAATGATTACCCCAAGTGCATTCCCTTCACTGTCCCGAAGCGTGGTGAAGTTCACCACCAGGGAGAGTTCACGCTGGCCGGCCTTCATGCGGATGTGCCGTTGAATAGTGCCCCTGCCTGATTTTGCAAGTAATTTTCGAATCTCTTCAAATTCAGCAGCCTGTTCATGGTTCAGGAGTTTTTTATAACTCTTTCCCACTATTTCATTTGCAGTAAGGACCAGGATCTTTTCAGCAGCCTTGTTAACCGTAGTGACCGTGCCCCTGCTGTCAAGGGCAATAACCCCGGCATTTACATTTTGAAGCAGTATCTCCATGTAACGCCTGCGGTTATCAAGCTCACGGTAACTTTCCATGAGGTTCCGGGAGGCCTCCTCTGCCCTGTTTCTTGCCTCCTTGAGATCAGACATCATAGTATTGAATGCCCTGACAAGCGTGCTCAGTTCATCTCTGCCCCTGACCTCAAGCCTGAAATCAAGATCTCCGTGGGCAACACGCCTTACACCATCAGCAAGCATCTGTACCGGTTCTGTGATGCCCTTGGCCAACCGAAATCCAAACCAGATTGCAACAAATATGATCAGCAGGGTGATAAGAAAAAGGGTAAGGAGCAGGGTTGTCTTGATGGGGTGCTGAAAGAGCCTGAGCTGGCTGTAGTCTTCATACCCCTGGCGTACCCTGTCCAGTTTTTCAAGCATGTTTCCAGGAACAATCCCGCCTGTGACAAGAAAGGCAGCAACTTCTCCGCGGCTGTTTTTGAGGGGCATGACAGCCCTTATCAGTTCACCGTGCTCTGTCTTCTGGGTGACTGTGAATAGAGAGCCGTTTTGGGCTGCCTGTTCAAATATGTCTTCAGGGACTGGCGGCAGGGGATCTTTCAGATTAAGTGTCTGACGGGAGATAAATTCGGTCCCGTCAATGCCCCTGAACTGAACCATCTGTACTGGCATGCAGCTGATTGCCTGACTGTCCGCGGACTTTGCGTAAGCCGGGCTAAGCAGGTCTGATACGCATTCCAGGTCAGCCATCAGGCCGGTAGCCATACACTGTTTCTCCAATGCATGCCCAAGGTCCCTGGCTGTCCTGGTAACACTCTCACGGCGGGAGGTGTAATAGGTCCGGCCAATGGATATGGCATCTTTAAGAGAGCTTTCAACCTTTACGTCAAACCAGTATGAGATGCTGGTGTTCAGGAACTGAAAGGCCACCAAAAACAGAATGGCTGTGGGGATCAGGGAGAGTGAGATAAAGGCTATTACCATTTTGGTCCTTAGCCTTGCCCCGAGCACGTGTTTGCGATCCTCGAACAGGAGTTTGACGAGGTTTCTGACAATGAGGAAGATAAGGACCAGGATCAGCAGGATGTTGATGTTTATCACTGAGAAGATGAGCACATTGCTGCTCAGGGGCAGAGGGGCAGCATGGGACAGGAGAAAGTACTGGAAAAATGAGAAAATCAGGATGAGCACCACGGCCACTGCCATGATGATGCGCTCCCTCTTTCTCCTGTTTTCATGCTCAGTAATTAAATTTGACTTCATGCCACTCGGTTGTAAAGCCCCAGGATGAGAAGATATTCAGCATGCTAGTAAAGGCGATGGAGGACTTTTCCTTTTCCACCCGTGCCCGCACCTTTAACCTGTATGTCTCACTGCTGGAGAGTCTGGAAAGTTTTATCAAAGGTTCACGGTCAACAACGGAAATAAGCCTGCACGCCTCATCCCTGTTATTCACCATGAATATCCTGTGGGAATGCAGGCCATACCGGACCATGTACTCGCCCTTCAGGGCGTCATATCTTATTTTGCGGGATATGGTCATTGAGACAACTGTTGAATCCATTAAAATGCCAGGTGTTTCCAGTTCAAGTTCGTATGTGAATGTAAGGGGGATTCCGCTCTGCAAAGCCCCCATGACCTGATCCGGAAAGCCTCCAACCAGCCTGAAGCTTACGTAAAGCATTGTCCGGTCATTTATTATTGATACATCCGAGATCCGTGCCGGTTCCTGGGCGTCTGGAGACACTGATTCATCGGCTAATCCGTAACCCTGCGGCATAAAGAACAGGGCAGAAACGGCAATGGCCAGGATGAATGTCAGGCAGCGTGGTATTTTAGAGTGGGCTTGGGGCACTTTAAAAGATTTTCAGCGTGAAATATGTCGGGAATGTTTGTAGTCAGCAGTAAATTGGTTTATGTCAAACAACCTACTATATCAGCATGTGTCACGAAAATAAACAGTGTACCGGGCTGTAACCTGATTAAGTCAGGTTGTAACCGTTCAGCGTATTTAACTATTCAGCGTGATAATTGGTCTTGTTTTGGAGTGACTCTGAAGAATTTCGTAGTTTTTCTTGGCGAAGCGCAGCCAGAAAATAGCGTCTGATTGAGCGAGGCACGAGCGAATTTCGCGATTTTGGCGTAGCGAGCCTTAGAAAAACAAGAAATTGTTCTCTGGAACGGAAAAACAAGACCAATTATCAACCTTATAACATCAATACACTGAACACTTACCAGCGTATTAACTTGACACACAGCTTGCCCTGTCATAAATTCCATTTTATTGTGGCCTGTGGTAACATGGCTGCGTTTTAGATGGTTATGTACCTGTTTATGTGTCGTTTTGTTGCTGCCTGTGTTTCAAACATGAAATTCAACAATTACTAAGGAGATAGAAGATGGCTGACGAAAAGGTAATTCATGTAACAGATGGAGATTTTGAGACAACTGTACTCAATGCGGAGCTTCCCGTTCTGGTTGACTTCTGGGCAGCGTGGTGTGGACCGTGCCGGGCGATAGCGCCCATGATTGATGAGCTTGCATCTGAATACGAAGGCAAGGTTGTTATTGCAAAGATGAATGTTGATGAAAACCCATCTACGCCGGGCAAATTTGGTATTCGTGCCATCCCAACACTTATCCTCTTCAACAAGGGTAATGTAGTGGATCAGATAACCGGCGCCGTTGGCAAGGCGATGATAGAGACTGCGCTGGCCAAGGTCCTTTAACCTGTTAATTGAGAGCTCTTATTTAGCAGGATGTTTGAAGAGTTTTCAATCCAGGTCTAATTCATATTTTCAGGAATAGAGATGAAATCTGATACTCTTGTTATTGCAGGCGGTGGACCTGCCGGTCTCACCGCCGCAATTTACGCCTGCAGGGCAAGAATCTCCACTGTGTTGATTGAGAAGGTAAGCCCCGGCGGTCAGGTGTTGATTACAGACAGGGTGGATAATTATCCCGGCTTCCCCGAAGGCATTGCCGGCTATGAGCTGGTTGACCGCATGCTTGCCCAGGCCAAACGCTTTGGTCTTGAGCAGAGAAATGGCGAGATAATATCTGTTCAGCCGCCTGCCCGGAGCGGGGAGCCGGTAAAAATCAGCCTTGCCGATGGGGAAACCATTGAGGCCGGGGGATTGATAATTGCCACAGGGGCCTCCCATAATCACCTGGGCGTTCCTGGAGAGACCGAGCTTACCGGAAGGGGTGTATCATACTGCGCCACCTGTGACGGGCCGTTTTTTAATGATGCCCATGTTGCCGTTGTGGGCGGGGGAGACACCGCGGTACAGGAGGCAATATTCCTGACAAAATTTGCAAAAAAGGTCACGCTGATCCACAGGCGGGATCAGTTGAGGGCTATTAAACTCCTTCAGGAGGAGGCATTTGCCAACCCGAAAATAGAATTCGTATGGGATACAGTGGTGGAGTCCATTAACGGGACCGACAAGGTTGAATCTCTGTCCCTGCTTAACAAAAAGACCGGAGAGAAAAGCACCATAAGTGTGGATGGCGTGTTCATCTTTGTGGGTATCCACCCCAATACCCATTTCCTGAAGGGAACGGTGGAGATGAACCAGTGGGGGTTTATAAAGACCGATGAGGAGATGAGGACCTCTGCCCCGTCAATCTGGGCTGCCGGAGACTGCAGAGAAAAGCCCCTTCTCCAGATAGTTACAGCAGTTGCCGATGGGGCTGTTGCAGCACATTCTGCAGAGCTGTCAATGGGACACGGATAATGGCCCTGTTCAGAATCTTTTCAGCCAAATTTTTTGTTGCAGGCCTTATCCTTGCGGCCCTGCTGTTCTCATCAGGATGCGCCAAAGATTCCTGGTTTGGCAGTATGTTCGGGTCGTCTGAGCCTGAAGTGGATGTTTCAGGCGATGAACTTCAAATGACCCGTGAGGCAATGGAGTACTTCAAGGTGGGGCGGTACCTTCTTGCAGAGGAGATATTTCAGCAAATACGGGACCGTTATCCTTTCACTCCACAGGCAACCCTGGCAGAGCTTCGTCTTGCAGACTGCAAGTATTATAAGATGCTCTATGAGGAGGCCATTCCTCTGTACGAGGAATTTGAAAAGCTTCACCCCAATAACGACGCCATACCCTATGTGATATTCATGGAAGGCTCATGTTACTATGAGCTTATGGATACGGCGGACAGGGACCAGGAAAACACACACCGAATGATTGATACCTATGACAGGCTTCTCAAACGCTATCCTGACAGTCCGTTCACATATGAGGCAAAGAAGAGGATCAGAGAGGGCAGAAACCTCCTTGCAGAACACGAGCTTATAGTGGCAAAGTGGTATGCACGTACTGATCAGCACAAGCAGTCAATCAACAGGCTGAACCTGCTTCTTGCCATTTATCCTGATACAAAGTGGGTTGATGAGGCAAGGGCGCTTCTTAATGCCCAGACCTCTGCCGTTTCTGAAACCGCATCTGTGGAGGAAGAAGAGGTAAAAAAGATTTTGGAGCCTTGGTACAAGAGGCTATGGCCATTCTGATAAAGGGCCTGGCTGCCAGCACATTAAACAGCCAGGCATGATCCTGCTGAGGCAAAGAAAAACCGGCTGCCAAGTTGGGCAAAAAGCCTGGCGCTGTTCTCAAGGCCGGTGCAGTGGGAGGCGCCAAGCAACTGTACGTCAAATTTGCCAAGTGCCTTGAGCGTCATGTCAAACTGTTCCCTGCCAGCAAATCCCAGGTGGGTTCCTCCCAGCACAGCATAAATTGGTCTTTCCGGGAGCATGTTGTTTACGTGCTCCAGGATGTTGACCAGCCCTGCATGGGCACACCCCAGGATTACAACCAGTCCCTTTTCTGTCTCAACAACCATTGAAAGGTCATCCAGAAGCGGGTCCTGCTCCCACTTTCCGTCTGCTGTTCTGATCTGCATGTGCGGGTCAGGGGGCTCAAATTCTGTTATCCTGGGGACCTCGCCTGTAAGGAATATGCCCCGGTAAATCTCGGTGAACTCCCGGGTCAATCTGAAATCGGCTCCCATGCTTTCAAGCCATGCCCGTCTGAACCTGATGCCAATGTCCCTTTGGGCATTGTCCTTGTGCCATCTCCGTTCAACAAAGATATCAGGGTGGCCATGAACCGGTATCTTGCCCGTAAGGGACAGCACCTTGGGAAGCCCGCCGGTGTGGTCATAGTGGCCGTGACTTAAAACTACGCACCTGATTGAACACAGGTCTTTTTTGAGTATGAGGGAGTTTGAAACAATCCCCTGGCCCTGTCCGGTATCAAAGAGCAGATTGCCGTGGTCTGTTTCAAGGAAAACAGCCCAGCCATGCTCTCCTGTTATGCCAAAAGGCCCGGAAACGCTGTTTTCGCAAAGTACGGTTGCCTTGAGATTTCTGTTTGCTGTCATGGCTCGTGTTTATCCCCTTTCCCGGCTGTTATCTCGAATGTTAAAGCTGTTATCCGGTTTAATTCTTGCACTTCTTCATTGCAGAGCTTACGCTTTCATGCACCATTGAAAAGACCTCCTGGAATGATGAAGGCGTAACCTTGCCCATTTCAACAAATTTTACCACAATTTCCTTGGTCACCTTCATTACCAGCTCTCTTTCCCTTGCTGAACGGGCGTTTTCAATCTCAGGTGATTGTATGTTCCGGGAACTGCCTGCAGTTTTTTTTGACATGCGATGCTCCTTGAACCAGGATTAAACGTATCTGTTCAGCGAATTAACAGTGATTAAGGTACGTGAATGGTCTTGTTTTTCCGTTCCGGTGAATAATTTCTTGTTTTTTAAGGCTCGCTACGCCAAAAGCGCGAAACTCACTGGTACCTCACTCAGACAGACGCGATTTTATGGCTGCGCTCCGCCAAGAAAAACTACGAAATTATTCAAAGTCACTCCAAAACAAGCCCATTCACTACACTGAATAGATACGGTTGAAGTATTTTTCAAAATAAAACAGCCCCTGTTGAAGAAGAAGGCCAATTCTGCTCAACAGGGGCTGTAACATAGGAAAAATCCCTTGAAGGACCCTCCCTGTATTTTCATTTATAATGGTGGAGCTAAGCGGGATCGAACCGCTGACCTCTTGAATGCCATTCAAGCGCTCTCCCAGCTGAGCTATAGCCCCACACAGGTCAATAAAATAACAGGGCACTTTTTAACATGAAGCTTAACCTGCGTCAAGCAAGTGATTTGTAATCTTAACCCCTTGCATGTTGGAGATGTTTGCTGTTTTGTACCTGAAAAAGCTCAAGGCTCAAAGTAATGGAACCTAGTAGTAAGTGTCACTAATAATTTCGTTGAAAAAACAATATTCCAAATTTTGAAACGCTCAATCTAGGTGGAAAAAACATGAATCTTGACAAACACGGGTGCATTACTGCAGCATGGGTTTACACAGGGTGGCACAGTTGTCCTGAGCGGGACAGGATGTTTGGTTCTGAATGGGACCTGGTGTTTAATGCAAAGCCCCATTTTGAAGGCCATAATCAGCCAAGGCTTCCCCTCTTGGGAAGGTATGATGATTCCCTCAGGGAGACCGCAGCAATGCAGGTTTCCTGGGCAATGTCATACGGTATTGATCTTTTTGTGTACGGGATATTCTGGTCCAGAGGAAAGAGAGTGCTTGAAAAGGCGCTTGACCAGGGATTCCTGGGGCTTGAACCAAGAATGCCATTTGCTGTCATGTGGGCAAATCGCATGCCCAGGGGCGTGCAGCCGGTAATAGACAGCAGGCAGCCTGTAATTGATCCTTCCCGGCTGGTCTATACTGACCCGGATGATTTTCTTGATCTTATAAAGTTTGCCTGCAGTCAGTATTTTGCAAGACCATCATATTTCAGGATCATGGGGTCTCCCCTGTTTGCCATATTTGACTCCACTTTTTTCATAAGGCAGATGGGGGAGGAGCTGTGCAGACAGGCCATCAGAAGGGCCAGGGAGTTTGTGAAAGAACAGGGATTTACGGATATTCACCTTATGGCTGTAAATCCTGCACCTGACTGGCTTCCTGTGTACAGGCGCGTTGGGTTTGATTCTGTCACACACTATGTTTTTCTTCCCCACTGGAAAGGTGAATACCTGCAGGATTACCGTGAACTGACAATGGAGAGGGCAGGGCAGTGGTCCTGTTTTGCAGAAAAAACCGGTCTTGCCTATTTCCCCTCTGTGGCTACAGGCTGGGATTCAACACCACGGGGCGTAATGCATTCGAAGTTTCGTCCTCGGCGATACCCCTGGTGGCCTGTTGTAACTGGAGAGCATCCTGAGCGTTTCTGTGATGCCCTGAAAAAGGGCCTACGCTATTCCAGGAAACATAACCGGCCTGCCATAACCTTTATTGCCTCTCTTAATGAGTGGAGTGAAGGCCATTATCTGGAGCCTGATGTCCGGCACGGTTTTGGCTGGCTTGAGGCAGTGAAGGAGGCGGTTAATGCCGAGATTCATCTCCGTTGATGTGGAGCTGACAAATATCTGCGGAAATGATTGCGCCATGTGTCCACGTGAGGCATTAAGGCGTCCTTTTGGTGTTATGGATGAAACCGTATTCATTGACCTGGTGGATTTTCTTGGAAAAAGCCGGTGTCTTGTGACTTTTTCAGGCATGGGCGATCCGCTGCTACACCCGCTGCTTCCTGAGTCCATAGGGCTTTTAAGAAAGGCCGGGCACGAGACCGGCGTGGTGGTGCATCCGGCATCCCTGTGCAGTAATTCTGGCGGTGAGAGTGGTGCTGACCGGCTCGTGAGATGTCTGCCTGACAGTGTGACAGTTTCATTTCCCTCAATCAGGAGGGATGTCTTTGAGCGGTTATGCCCATCCATAACAATGGATGAGGCATTGGAAGAGGTACTGGCACTTTCAAGACGTGCAGGAAGGAGAGTAAGGGTCTCAGGAATCCTCACCGGTCTGAACAGTGATGAGGGCAGGGAGTACAGAGAATTCTGGAGAAGGCATAAGATACCTGCCTGGATTACCACATGTCACACAAGGGGGGGAAACCTGAAGGCTAAGGAGTTGATATTGCGCCCAGTGGCACAAGGGTCAGGGCCAAAAAACTGTTCACTGTTTCTTTTTCACACCTTTATTGCATGGACAGGGGATATTCTTGCATGTTGCCATGATCTTATTGGGGAAACGCGGTTAGGAAACGTTAGGACAGGCGCTGGCTGGGCAAGCCTTGTAAGAGAGAAGGAGAGGCTTGCTCAGAACACCCCCTGCCCGCCATTTAAGTTGTGCAGAGAGTGTGATGAGCCTTTGTGTGAAATCAATATCGGGGAACTTCCTGTAGAAGGGGATGTTATGGGCAGAAAAGAATTTTTTGCCAGGATTTCCAGGGAATCCGGCAGGAGTAAATGAAAAAGGGCAGAGAAGTGCGCCCTTTTTGAAATGCGCAAAAAATCTGTGTGAAATTCAGTCGCCTAACAGGTCATCTATTATCTGCTTGATCTGCTGGATATCAAACGGCTTGCTTACAATGGCGTTTGCATTTTTTTCCTCAGCCAGTTCCTCTGCATGATAACCGTAGCCGGTCATTGCCATTACAGGGATTTCAGGATGTTCCTCTTTGAGGATTGAGATTATTCCAATCCCGCTCACATACGGCATTGCGATATCTGTTATTACAAGGTCGTAGCGGTCACTTTTTATCTTTTTAAGCCCTTCCAGGCCATCTTCTGCAGTAAAGACCTCGTAATTCAGATAGGTGAGGTAATCTTCAAGCATGCTGCGTACTTCAGGGTCATCTTCAATTATAAGAATACTTTTTTTCTCAGACATGTTTTTGGTTAAGCTGTAAGCTGTTTATTTGTTATGGGCTGAAATCGCCACGTTCAATCTTCATGGAGGCAACCATTGACAGCGCGCTTATTTCATCAATGGCGCCACGAAGAGGATCCTCTGCGGGAAGTGCATCCCTTAATTCAGTCAGTGCACTCACCTCATCCTTAAGTGCAGCGGCCATTGGCTCAAGGTTATAGGCGGGATCACTGTTTTGGGTAAGCATGACGCTCAGGTGTTCAATCAACTGAATTGCCTCGCTTCCTGCGGCAAGGGCGTCAGACTGTGCGGATGACTGAACGGGGTTTTGAACAAACGGGGTGTTAAAGACAGGGGCAGTGTCGCTGGTCTGGCTGGATGCACCTGCTTCTGACATCTGGTCAAGCAGTTTTGAGAAGGCTCCTGGTCCCTGGGCCTTTTTGTCTGCAGAACCGTTTTTAATGCCATTAACGCCTGGAATGTGTAAATCTGGATTTATCTTCATAATCTTACCCGTTGGTATCCTGAACATGCCGGAATAAATTGCCTATCAGCAAAACAACATGCACAGGATATTCTCTTTTAGAGAATGCTAAATGAAACCTGTAATGTCAACAAGAAGTTGTGCAGTTATGGTCGGTAATTTTCATGTTGCCATTGCTCAAACCAATATACTGATTTATCATGCGCCGTATGGATAATGTAAGAAAAAATACCAAAACACGCGCAATTCACGTAGGTTCTGTACCTGTTGGCGGGGGCAATCCCGTGGCCGTGCAGTCCATGACCAATACTGATACCCGTGATGTGGCAGCAACAGTTGAGCAGATTAAGAGGCTCGAAGAGGTGGGCTGCGAGATTATCAGGGTGGCAGTGCTTAACATGGATGCCGCCAGGGCAATTTCAGAAATTAACAGAGCAATTTCCATACCACTGATTGCAGATATCCACTTCGACTGGCGCCTTGCAGTTGCTGCCATGGAGTCCGGTGCAAAGGGAATTCGTATTAATCCCGGAAACATAGGTGGAGAGGAGAAGCTTAGAAAGGTTGTTGACAAGGCCCGTGAATACAGTGTCCCAATACGGGTTGGAGTAAATTCCGGCTCACTGGAAAAGGACATCCGCAAGAAATACGGTGGCCCCACGCCTGAGGCACTGGTTGAAAGCGCAATACGCAATGTCAACCTTGTTGCCGACATGGGATGGGAGGAGATGAAGATATCCATCAAGTCGTCAGATGCAATGGCCACTGTGGAGGCGTACCGTTTGCTGTCACAGCGTACTGATTTTCCGCTTCATATCGGCGTTACAGAGGCAGGCGGGCTTATTGCTGGAACAGTCAAGAGCAGCGTGGCACTTGGCGCCCTGCTCATGGAGGGGATTGGCGACACCATGAGGGTATCCCTAACCAGGGATCCTGTGGAAGAGATAATTGTTGCCTATGAGATACTTCGCGCAGTTAAACTGCGGCACCGGGGGCCGGAAATAATTTCCTGCCCCACATGCGGAAGGTGCGAGATAGACCTTTTCAGCCTTGCCAGAGAGGTGGAAGAAAGGGCGCGAAAAATTCCACAGCCTGTAAAACTTGCAGTGATGGGGTGCATTGTTAATGGTCCCGGAGAGGCAAGGGAGGCTGACATCGGTGTTGCAGGCGGCAAGGGAAAGGGGATTATTTTCAAGGGAGAGAAGATCCTTAAAAAGGTGGATGAATCCCGGCTGCTTGATGCCTTCTGGGAAGAGGTGGAGAAGGTGGTCAGGGAGTATGATGATGCTAATACTAAATAGAACAGATAAATACCGGAGCTATTAAAATATGCGTTACTCAAAGATGTTTATTCCAACCCTGAAGGAGGTGCCTGCTGAGGCAGAGGTAATCTCCCACAAGCTCATGCTCAGGGCAGGGATGATTAGAAAGCTTGCATCAGGGCTTTACACATATCTTCCCCTGGGGCTTCGGGCCATAAGGAAGGTTGAACAGATTGTCAGGGAGGAGATGAATGCCGCCGGTGCCCAGGAACTGCTCATGCCAATTGTGCAGCCTGCGGAGTTGTGGCAGGAGAGCGGCAGGTGGGAGCATTATGGCCGGGAACTTCTTCGCTTCCATGATCGTCATGAACATGCGTGCTGTCTTGGGCCCACCCACGAGGAGGTAATAACAGACATTGTCCGCAAGGAGGTGCGCTCATACAGGGACCTTCCTCTTAACCTGTACCAGATACAGACCAAGTTCAGGGATGAGATAAGGCCAAGGTTCGGGCTCATGCGTGGCCGCGAGTTCATCATGAAGGATGCCTACAGTTTTGACGTGGATGAAGAGGCGCTGGACAGACAGTACGAGGCCATGTACCGGGCATACTGCAACATATTTGAACGCTGCGGCCTTGAGTACCGTCCTGTTGAGGCTGATACCGGAAGCATCGGCGGAAAGGCATCCCATGAGTTTATGGTAATCGCCGATACTGGTGAAGATGTGATAGCATGCTGCACCCAATGTGAATATGCTGCAAATGTTGAGCTTGCCCCTGTAAAGGCAAAGGAGGGTGGCAGTGATTCAGCTTCCTCCAGGTGTGATAAACCGGTTGAAAGGGTCTCAACTCCCGGTGTCCACAGCGTAGAAGATGTTGCACAATTTTTGGGGGTTAAGCCTTACCAAGTGGTGAAAACCCTGGTGCTTGAGGCAGACGGTGAGCCTGTTGTTGCGTTTATTCGCGGGGACAGGGAGCTTAATGAGGTAAAGCTTCAGAGGCTTCTTGGTGCAGAACGCCTTGTAATGGCATCTGATGATGTGGTGAGAAGGGTTACAGGTGCCCCGGCAGGTTTTGCCGGGCCCATTGGGCTTGCGGCTGATGTGAGAAGGGTTGCAGACAACTCTGTGGCCGGGTGTTCATGTTTTGTGGCAGGTGCAAATGAGGCAGACGCCCATGTGATTAATGTGGAATGGGGTCGTGATGCAGAGTTGCCAGAGCTTTCTGATATTGCAGTAATCAGGGCAGACGACCCTTGCCCCTTATGTGGAGGCGTTATTGAGCTTAAGCGCGGCATAGAGGTGGGCCACATCTTCAAGCTTGGCACAAAATACAGCGAGGCACTTGGTGCAAAATTTCTCGATTCCAATGGAAAGGAACAGACCATTGTCATGGGCTGTTACGGCATTGGCATTGGCAGGACAGTTGCCGCAGCAATAGAGCAGAACCACGATGAAAAGGGGATTATATTCCCAGGGCCCATAGCGCCCTTTGATGTTATCATAAGCCTTCTTGACGAGAGGGATCAGGAGCTTTGCCAGGTTGCAGATGATCTTTACAGTGCCCTGAATTCCCAGGGATTTGATGTGCTTCTTGATGACAGAAAGGAACGTCCTGGTGTCAAGTTCAAGGATTCTGAACTGATCGGTATTCCTGTAAGGGTAACCATTGGAAAGAAGTTCAAGAAGACCGGTGAGATGGAGATTACGCCCAGGGCGACCGGCGAGACGGTTAATGTCAGTAAGGAACAGGCAGTTGCATCTGTAAGGGAACTGTTGGGGCAGGAAGCAGGCAGGGCAGATTGATAGATGATCCGCATAAATGACATACTGGATCAGGTCAATTCATATATGCCTGATGCAGATACAAGCCTCATTCAGAAGGCCTATGTATATTCTGCCAAGGTCCATGCAGGCCAGACACGCCTTTCCGGTGAGCCGTATCTTTCCCATCCCCTTGCCACGGCATTTATACTGGCACAGCTCAAGCTTGATGTTGCAAGCATTGCCGCAGGGCTTCTGCACGATACCATAGAAGATACCCTTGCCACGTTTGAAGAGCTGCAGGAGTTGTTTGGCACAGACGTGGCAGAGATCGTTGAGGGTGTCACAAAGATCAGCCAGATAGAGTTCCAGAGCAAGATTCACAAGCAGGCGGAAAATATCCGCAAGATGATCCTTGCAATGTCAAAGGATATCAGGGTACTGCTGGTAAAACTTGCAGACAGGCTTCACAACATGCGTACCCTGAATTTCCAGAGGGAGGAGAAGCAGGTCAAGATTGCCAGGGAGACACTTGATATCTATGCGCCGCTTGCAAGCAGGCTTGGTATAGACTGGATAAAGCGGGAGCTTGAAGACCTTTCGTTTCAATACATGTACCCGGTTGAGTACGAGGCACTGTCACGGGATGTTGAGGCCAGGCTTGGCAAACGCAAGGTCTATGTTGAGGAGGTGAAGGAGATCATCTCCCGCAAGATGGCAGAATACGGCCTTTCGTGCCGGGTGCTTGGAAGGCCCAAGCATCTCTTCAGTATTTTCCGGAAGATGCGGAGGCGTAACGTAACCCTTGATGAAATATATGATCTGATCGCCTTTCGCATCATACTCAATACCCCCAAGGAGTGTTACGAGGCCCTTGGCATCGTCCATTCTGTCTGGAAGCCGGTGCCCGGCAGGTTCAAGGACTACATAAGCCTTCCCAAGGCCAACATGTACCAGTCGCTTCACACCACTGTAATTGGTCCATACGGTGAACGCATGGAGATCCAGATACGCACCGAGGAGATGGACAAGATTGCAAGCGAGGGAATCGCTGCCCACTGGCTCTACAAAGAGGGAAAGGTGGTGCAGAAGGAGCAGGCAAAGCAGTTTGACTGGCTTACCCAGCTCATGGAGTGGCAGAAGGAGCTGGAAGACCCAAGGGAGTTTCTGGAATCTGTGCGCATGGACCTCTTTTCCAATGAGGTTTATGTCCTTACCCCAGATGGCGACATAAAGGAGTTTCCAAGCGGGGCTACTCCCATTGACTTTGCCTATGCTATCCATACAGAGGTGGGGCACCACTGTGCAGGAGCCAAAGTAAATGGCCGCATGGTGCCGCTTAAATATGAGCTCCAGAACGGTGATGTTGTTGAGATAATTACATCCAAACACCATGTTCCAAGCCGTGACTGGTTGAAGATTGCAAAGACAGGCAGGGCAAGGGCAAGAATAAGGCAGTGGATAAAGACTGAGGAGCGTGAAAAGAGCCTTGTACTGGGGCGAGAGCTTTGTGCCCGGGAGTTCAGGAAGCACCGTCTTGATTTCAATGAGTTTGTCAAATCAGGCGGCGGGGATATTGTAGCAGCATTTTCATTCAAGAGCCTTGAAGACCTTCTGATTGCCGTTGGTTATGGCAAGATATCCCCGACCCAGATAGTGGGTAAACTGGTACGGGCTGACGCAAAGGATGACCAGGATGAACAGCCCGAGATAGTCCAGGAAGAACCCAGAAAACATGGTGCCGGCAGTCAGGGTGTGCTGATCCATGGCCATGATGATATAATGATTCATCTTGCTAAGTGCTGCACGCCGGTTCCTGGTGATGATGTTGTAGGATACATTACCAGAGGGAGGGGGATCACGGTTCACAGGACAAACTGTCCCAACATTGTTAATCTGGACCCTGAACGGCAGATTGAGGTTAAGTGGGATATTACCAAGGAGTCCGGATATCCAGTGCGGCTTGCCGTTACAACAACAGACCAGAAGGGAATGCTTGCAGCGGTGAGTAATGCAATCAGCGCTGCCGAGGCAAATATAATGGAGGCAAAGGTAACTACATCACCGGACCTCAGGGCAAGCTTTACCTTCACCGTGGAGGCTTCGGATGCAAGTCATCTGCGACGGGTAATGGCTGGAGTAAGGAAGGTGGACGGAGTTCTGAAAGTAGAGAGGATTAATGCATCTTAGATTCATCGATTGTCATATTTACTGCATCTCCTTTGTCAGAGGAATATCCATATAGCCGACTATTATGGAATTTCCTCTTTCGCGGATCTGCAGCAAATCCGGCAATCGTTCAATCCGGATCTTATAAAAAACTGGAAGGAACAATGCAAAATGTGCCAGTCAACAGTGTATATGCGAAAGGGTGATCAGGAGGAAGAGCTTCTCCGTGATGCCATACTGGTTGAGCCGGTTGAAGACGGGGTAAAGATACAGGGCTTTTTTGAGGCTCCAAAGGTAGTACCAGCGAAGATCTTGACCATAGATCTTTTGAAACACCGGATTGTTCTGGAACCTATTTAGTTAAGGTGATAAAATTATGAATGATATCGATAAATTAAGGGTTCTTCTCCCGCACTGGATAGAGCATAACATTGAGCACGGGGGAGAGTTCGTTTCATGGGCGGAAAAGGTGAGGGCTTCTGATCATCCGCAGAGCGAGGAGATTGCAGCCCAGCTTGCCAGGGCAGTTTCTGCATGTGATCAGGTGACTGATGCCCTTAAAAAGGCAATGGAGGTTGCAGGTGGTCCACTTGATCATGCACATGGCCACCATCACACGAAACTTTCATGACACGGGGGTTGCCCCCCTGACATGAAAGTTGGCTCAAAGCTCAAAGGAGGAAGCTGAAAGTAAACCATCATTCTTGCTATTACTTTGAGCCTTGAGCTTTCAGCTTTGACCTATATTGAGCTATTTTCACATTAAATATATCCCGATGGAAAGAATATGGAATATGTAAGCACAAGGGGGCAGATTGCCCCTGTTTCATTTCAGAATGCAGTGATGATGGGCCTTGCAGATGACGGGGGGCTGCTGCTGCCAAACCCCATTCCTTCTGTGGGTCCGGATACTCTGGCAGCGTGGCGGGAGCTCGATTACCAAGCATTGTGCCTGGAGATCATGGACCTCTTTGTTGACGATATTTCCAGCTTCACACTGAATGATATTGTGAGCCGTTCATACTCCACATTTGATACCAAAGAGGTGACTCCCCTTGTCTTTAACGGTGAGCAGTACATACTGGAGCTTTTTCACGGTCCAACCTATGCGTTCAAGGATATTGCCCTGCAGTTTCTGGGCAACCTTTTCTCCTGGCTCCTTGAGGATCGTGGAGAGATAATGAACATCCTTGGGGCAACTTCCGGAGATACCGGCAGTGCTGCCATCTACGGGGTCAGGGGAAAAGACAACATAAACATATTTATTCTGCACCCCCGTGGAAGGGTAAGCCCGATTCAGGCGCTGCAGATGACCACCGTGCCGGAACTTAATGTGTTTAACATTGCTGTTGAGGGCACATTTGATGATTGTCAGTCCATTGTAAAGGAGATCTTTAACGATCTTGAGTTCAAGTCCGTCTACCGGCTGGGTTCAATCAACTCCATAAACTGGGCCAGGGTTCTTGCCCAGGTGGTGTACTATGTCTATGCCACGCTGAAACTTCAGCGTGATGCCGGGGCAGAGCATGTTCATTTTTCCGTCCCGACCGGAAATTTTGGTGATATATTCGCGGGCTATGTTGCCAAAAAACTGATTCAGCCAGCCATAGGGCGTCTGATCCTTGCCACCAATGAGAACAATATTCTCACCCGTTTTGTCCTTGAGGGAAGATATGCAATAAGCGGGGTAGTTCCTACCATCAGTCCTTCAATGGATATACAGATAGCAAGCAACTTTGAGCGCTATCTTTACTATCTGTACGATAAAGATGCAGAACGGGTGCGCCAAGCAATGGAGGAGTTTTCAAAAACCGGCGAGCTGGTCTTTTCAAGGGAAGAGCGTGAGCAGGTGCGCAAGGATTTTGCCTCTGCATCCATTGATCAGGATCAGACCCTGAAGACAATAAGAGAGTGTTATAAAAGCACGGGTTATGTCCTTGATCCCCACACTGCTGTGGGTGTGGCAGCCGCACAGAAACTGGCATCCAGCCTTGATGATCAACCGGTTGTCTGTCTGGCAACTGCTCACCCTGCCAAGTTTCCGGATGCTGTGAGAAAGGCAATCGGGCGGGATCCGGAACAGCCTGAGGGCATGAAGGGACTTGCAAACCTGCCCTCCCGCTGCCGGATACTCCCTGCTGATGTTGATGTAATAAAGGAGTATGTGCGGGAAAATGCCCTGAAGCAGGATGGTAAATGAACTCATGCTGTGGTGGCAACGTATGCAACCCGGTACATTATGCCGCCTCTTTTAACTCCTGCTCCTCTTCACATGTATCACATGCAGTGCTTGCAAGGGGCAAGGTGATTATAAACTCTGTACCCTTGCCACGTTCTGAATTCACACTGATTTCACCGCCAAGGTCGCTTGTCAGCCGCTGCACTATTGCAAGGCCAAGACCGGTGCCTTCTGGCTTGGTGGTGAAAAAGGGATTGAATATCCTTTCAATGTCTTCCCTGCTTATTCCCTTGCCATTGTCCTTTATGCAGAGTGTAAGCCGGTTTTCTTCCATTGTCCCGGTTATTTCTATTTTGCCGTCCTGGGGGGCAAGGGCCTGCCATGCATTAAGGAGCAGGTTGACAAGTATCTGTCTTAGCTGATTTGGCTCTGTCTCAATTACTGCGTCATGGGGCAGTTCAATGGTTAAAGAAGCTGGGGGCAGTTCTTTCCTGCGCCCCATGAGTTCCAGCACCTCTTCTATCTCTGACCTTACGTTTACATGCTCAACACTTTCCCTTGAGGGCCTGCCATAGAGCATAAAGGAGTTGGTCAGCCCGTTGAGCCGGTTGATTTCCCTGAAGATAATATCAAGCAGTTTTTTGCTCTGTGGGGAGAGAGACTGGTTTTCTGCAAGAAATTGTGCAGCTCCTGAAATTGACGCAAGGGGATTCCGAATCTCATGGGCAAGGCCTGCAGCCATCTCTCCAAGGCATGCCAGGCGGTCCATGCGGTGCAGGTGTTCTTCCTTGATTATGATTTCTGTGATGTCCTGAAAGATTATTCCATAGCCAAGCGGATTGTTTTCATCATCATGTACAGGGAAGGAGGAGACCCCAAGTATCTTTTCCTGTATGTCAGGGCTTGAGAATTTTATCTCCTGCCTCTGTACAGAGCTGTTATCCTGATTGGCCAGCACAAGCTCACCTATTTCAGGCCACACCTCCTCAAGTTTCATGCCGCAGCAGTTTTCCATTGCAGGGCCAAGCAGTGTTTTGGATGAACGGTTACAGAAGATGATGTGTCCGGATTCATCTATCATTATGAGACCTGAACGCATGGAGTCTGCCAGGTGGTGCTGAATCTTTTCCATGCGTTTTACAGCAGCCTCTGCATCTGTGAGTTCCTGCTGGGTCATGCGAAGTCTCTGGGCAAGCCATATCCCGAGTACAGCGGTTGTGTTGAATGCCGCCATGTTTATGAAGAAGTTGTAGGACGCAGGGGCCATGTGATCCATGTCAGTAATGGTATAGTATGATATGGCAGCATATCCAATGGTTGAGAGCAGGGCTGCCATGGCGCCCAGCACCCTTCCTCCCAGAAGGCAGGCAGTTACAATGGCAAGTACGTAAAGAAAAGAGAATTTGCTTTGAAAACCCCCTGTGAAAAGGATGGTCAGGTTGACCAGCATTACGTCCACTACCATCTGTATGGCATTAAGTCTCTGGTCCGGCCCGGTTTTTCGATACCACGCAGCAAACAGGGAGGTGAAGAAGAAGGCCGCTCCGATAAGCATGTACAGGAGCTGTTCACGGCTTGCCTGCAGAGATGCATTAAAAGGATTAAACCATACTGCTGCAAGCAGCAGTATAAAGAGTACGATCCTTCCAGCGGTTACTATGTGAAATAGCCTTCTATCTAGGGAAGTTGTGTAATTCATGGGATGATTCTGGGTTACAGTCCGTATTTTGAAAGCCGGTAACGTATGGACCTGAAGTTCATGCCCAGCAGGGCTGCTGCCTCTGTCTTGTTGCCACCGGTCTTTTCAAGCGCTGCCTTAAGATATCGTTTCTCAATTGAGTTCAGCAGATCGTCAAGTACCATGCCCTCGTCGGGAATGGTTGCAGGAAGCGTGGGGTCATCATGTTGGGTTGGGGCAATACCCTGCTTTTCTTCCTTGAATCTGGCAAGTGAAAGGCTTTCCGGAAGCAGGAGATTTGATGTGGAGAGCGCCACACTGCGCTCTATTATGTTTTCCAGTTCCCGGACATTACCCGGGAAGTGGTAGTTCATCAGAGCCTCAATGGCATAACTTGAGATTGCCTGCATCTCCTTTCCCTGTTCCTTTGAAAACTTGTCCAGGAAATACTGTACCAGAAGCGGAATATCCTCCGGGCGTTCCCGAAGGGCAGGCATCTTTATCTGGATAACATTCAGCCGGTAAAAGAGGTCTTCCCTGAAGTTGCCGTTCATTACCTCCTGCTCCAGGTCCCTGTTCGTGGCGGATATTATGCGGACATCCACCTCCACAGGCTTTGTGCTTCCAACAGGGGTAAATGCCTTCTGCTGCGCAACCCTCAACAGTTTTACCTGAAGGAGCATTGGGAGTTCGCCAATTTCATCAAGGAATATTGTCCCTGTATGTGCCATGGCAAACAGCCCCTTCTTTTCCTGCGATGCACCTGTGAATGCCCCCTTTGCATGGCCAAACAGTTCGCTTTCAAGGAGATTTTCCGGGATGCCGCCGCAGTTTACCACCACAAATGGCTTGTCCCTGCGAGGTCCAAGGTTGTGAACCGCCCGTGCGGCAAGTTCCTTTCCTGTGCCGGTTTCACCTGTTATCAGTACGCTTGAGGATGCTGCTGCAATGCGGGGAATGACCTGAAAGAGTTTCAGCATGGCAGGGCTTCTTGCCACCATCTGGTCGAGTTTCTGTATCCTGCCCTGCTGGTTATCCGTTACTGTTTCCTCGGCAGGCACCGAAGCCTCGGCAGCAGCAAGGGCCTTTTCTATGATTGAACGGAGTTCTTCGATTCTGAAGGGCTTTGTAAGGTAATCCCATGCCCCTTCCTTCATGGCGGTTACTGCTGAATCCATGGATGCAAACGCCGTTATCAATACAACCGGCATGTCAGGATGTTTGCTTTTAATGGTCCTGAGCAGGCTCATTCCGTCCATGCCCGGCATCCTGATATCGGAGATCACCAAGGCTATATTTTCCTTTTCAAGGACTTCCAGGGCGCTTTTGCCATTGTCAGCAGTCTTTACGTCATAACCTTCCTGAACCAGCAAAATTTCAAGAAACTCCCGAAGGCTCGCATCATCATCCACAACCAGGATGCTTTTTGAATCACTGCTGCCATCCGGCGTATGCGAGTCGGTCCCGGACTGTGAGTATAGAAGTTCAACGCTGTTGTGCTGCATTTTTTACCTCCCTCTCATATTATCGGACAGATATTCCGAAATATAAATCAGGAAGTCTGGCTGCTGATGAGAGATAGGTCTGTTCCTGCAATTGTGAGATACCTTGAACAGTAGAAAAAATACAAATATTTGTTTAACTTAGCGATTGATTTTTGGATTCCTCATGCTATACATAAACAAGGGAGTTTTAATGCGCCTGGGGAACATGCTGTTTTTATGCTGTTTTGTCCCAGTCATGCATGTGGCGCAACTGTAAAAATAACTTAAATCTGAAAGCTCAAGGCAAAAGAGGGCGTGCCTGCCTGCTTTTATTGCTCAGTTTCCAGCTTTGAGCAGGTGCCATGGGCAGGAGTTACAGCCTTGCGTTAAGAGAGTTCAGAGGATGATGTTACAAAACTGCCATGTGGTAAGCCAGTCATCAGGTGAGGGAGATGGGTTACATGAAGCGAAATGGTCATGAGTCATCCCGTATGTTATCTGTCTTTACAATGATTGCTGTCATGGTCATGCTGTGGGGGTGTGCAGACAAGAGCCAGCAGTCATGGTACTGGGATCAGGGGGCAGGCAGCAAATATCGTGTGCGCAAACCCGAATCGTCTTCGGTAAGCCTTGCAGATAACAGCGTAATAAAAAAGAGGCCATTATACCTTGATGATGTGAATTATTTTGACAGAGAACTTAAACGGCCTGTCAAAAACGCAAAAATTATCGTTAACAAGACCAAAAGAAAGCTTTATCTTTTTGAGGGAGACAGGGTCATCAAGGTATATCCAGTAAGCTTGGGATTTGATCCGTTTAATGACAAGGTTCGCCAGGGAGACGGGAGAACTCCTGAGGGCCGTTTTTACATCTGTACCAAGAATGCCCAGAGCAAGTATCATCTCTCTCTTGGTATCAGCTACCCTTCGTTGGAGGATGCTGAGCGTGGGCTTCGCCAGGGCCTGATCACAAAAAAAGAGTATGACAGGATAGTCTGGGCCATAAGGCATGGCAAACGTCCGCCCTGGTCCACAAAGCTTGGCGGTGCAATATGTATTCATGGCGGTGGGGTGGCATGGAACTGGACAGCTGGCTGCATTGCTTTGAAAAACAGTGATATTGAGGAGCTGTTCAGGGTCGTGCCCACTGGCACACCCGTAATCATTGAAAAGCTTGGCACCAGAACCGCAGAGCTCGGCCACGAGGAATTAAAGGCCGGTTACAATTAGGCCGTTATAGATGTTACAAAATTGTCCGGTAATGCAACATATTGACACGGTTGCGTCAAGGCAATATTATTTACATTTTAATCACCCTGAGTACGTTTTCTGGTATCAATCATCAAGCAGGGGGCGGAATATCTTTCAAATTCCGTGAGTAAGATAGATACTGCAGCGGATCAGGGAAACTTTAGGGAACATGAGGAGGTTTCAGATGAAGTTTAAAGATTTGTTGAAATCAGGGCTGCCGTTTTTCGTCATTATGGTATCTCTGATGCTTGTGTCCTGTGCCCAGAATAGCCAGCAGAGTGCACAGTCAGAGGGAGGAGATCAGGCAACGGCTTCAGAGCAGGCTGCAACAACACAGAAGGCCAGCGCTGATACCCAGGAGACAGCTACAGCCCCCGGCTCTTCAAGCTATGAGCTTTACCAGGGGCAGCCAGTATCCATCAAACCGGTACAGTGTGGTTCATGTCACCGTGACGAGTATGTAAAGCTGCAGAACAGCGGCAGCAAGCACAGGTTTGACTGTCTGAAGTGTCATACCAAGCTCCATGCCTACATCCCCACCAAGAATAACTACAAGGAGATTATGCCAAAGTGTACCAGGTGTCATGGCCTGAAACACGGAGATGCCTTCCCCAACTGTCTGCAGTGTCACACCAATCCTCATGATCCATTGAACATTCCTTTCCAGGGTGTGCTGCAGAAGGTCAGGAATGCAAAGGGCAAGAAGGTTGTAGCCTGTGAGGTATGTCACTGGAATCCTGAAGGCAAGGAGATGGCAGACCATCCATGCAAGCACAATACTGAAGTTGGCTGTGTGGGATGCCATGTTACCGGTATTGATGCAACCAAGCACGGTATGAAACCTACCTGCTTTGCATGTCACGAACCTCACGTACAGGGCCAGACCTATCAGGACTGCCTGGTATGTCACCGTCCTCACAGTGCCAAGAATATACTTCAGTACCCGGAGGATACTGATAACAAGATCTGTGGTTCCTGCCATACAGGTATTTATGAGCAGCTACAGACCAACCACACCAAGCACAGCGATCTGTACTGTGCAGACTGTCACGTGCGTCACGGACAGATTCCCAAGTGTCAGAGGTGCCACGGTGAACCGCATGGTGCAGAGATTCATCATCAGTTCCCCAACTGCCTCAAGTGTCATATTGACCCGCATAACCTGCCGGTCAATCCATAAGACTGTAGTCTGAACATTCAACCCGGATGCCGTGAGAGCGGTATCCGGGTTTTTTGTTTGTGGCGAACACCTTTCTTTGCATGGAATCTGCCTTCAGCAAGCTGCTGTTTCATCGCCGCGTGTGGGATGAGAAGAAGCTGCTGCGTGATATCTACCACTCATGGTACCGGAAGATTAAGCAGTATATGCCAAGTGGCTTCCCGGTGCTTGAGATTGGAGGCGGAGGCGGCAATCTGAAGGAATTCTGCCCTGAGGTAATAACATCTGATTATATTTTCTGTCCCTGGCTGGACATTAACCTGGATGCCCACAACCTTCCCTTCAAATCATCTTCCCTTGGTTGTATAACTGCCATAGATGTGTTGCATCATCTTGAAAATCCTTTGATTTTCCTCAGGGATGCTGAACGCGCTCTTGTGCCTGGCGGACGGATTATCCTGCTTGAGCCCTTCATCTCTCCCTGGTCCTGGCCTGTTTACAGGTTTATTCATCCTGAAGATGTGGATTTTTCTACAGATTTCTTCTCCACTGAAGACCAGAAATTGGAGAAACATCCCTTTGAAGGTAATATGGCAATGGCAACAAGTATTTTTTGCAGGGAGAGGAAAAGGCTTAAACAATCGGTCCCAGGGCTTGATATTACTGCCCGGGAATTTTCCGACTTTTTCCTTTATCCCATGAGCGGAGGGTTTGAAAATCCAGCCCTGTGCCCGGAGTTTCTTGTGCCTCTTGTCAGGAAGCTGGAGAGGCTTTTCATGCCCGTTGCACGTTTTATGGCCTATAGAATGCTGATAGTAATGGAAAAACGCCAGGGAGGAGGAAATAACTGATATGGAGAATTACAGGGGGCGTTTTATACTGCCTGAAGAGGGTGTGCTCATGCCCAATAATCAGGATGATCCACTTCCATACTACTATAAGCCTGTGGTTGGCCGCATTTTCCAAGCGAGGATAGAGCAGGGTCTTTCTCTGCTGTCTCCACCTTATGGGTCAATCCTTGAGGTGGGGTATGGAAGCGGGCTGCTGCTGCCATCGCTTTGCCGTCTGGGTGATTATGTTGCCGGCATTGATCTTGCCTCAGACCCGGAAGTTGTGAGCAGGGCTGTTAGGGGACTGGGGGCAGAGTGTACGCTTAAAAAAGGGGATCTTTGTGATGAGCTGTTTCCGCAGATGAAGTTTGATCTTGTGGTTGCCATGTCTGTGCTTGAACACATAGATGATCTGGACAAGGTGTTCAGGCGTTTTTACGAGATACTTAAACCCGGAGGATGCGTTCTTGTGGGCATGCCAAGGGTTGACAGGGCGATGCAGGCAGCCTTTTCAATGATTGGTTTCAGGGGCATTGAAAGGCATCATGTGTCTGACTACAGGCAGTGCATGGAAGCAGCAAAAGAAGGGTTTGAGCTTGCTAGCAGGGCCTGGCTTCCCTCATGGCTCCCGGAATCCCTGGGGTTGTATTTTAATATGCTGTTTATTCGAAAATAGTTCAAAGCTCCAGGCTCAAAGTCTGAAAAGAGAAAAGCTGAACCGCGAAGGACGCAAAGGACGCAAAGGGTTTTGATTTACTTGGCGTTAGAGTTTTCCTCTTTGAATACCAGCTCTACCGGGCAGTGATCAGAGCCCAGGACATGGTCCAGGATTGATGCTTCCATTACCCTGTCTTTACTCTTTTCATCAACACAGAAATAATCAATACGCCACCCTATGTTTCTTGCCCTTGCATTGAACCGGTAGCTCCACCAGGTGTAATGGCCTCCTTCCAGGTTGAACATCCTGAATGTGTCCACAAAACCTGCTTCAAGAAACCTGTCCATCCATGCCCGTTCTTCAGGTGTAAAGCCTGCGTTATTTTCGTTTGAATCAGGGTTTGCCAGGTCAATGGGTTTGTGTGCAACATTAAAATCCCCGCAGATTACGACACTTTTTTCTTTTGCAAGTTTTTTGGCATATTCAAGGATCTTTTCATCAAACTCCAGCTTGTAATCAAGTCTCACAAGGCCCCTGCCTGCATTGGGGAAGTAGATGTTTACAAGAAAGAAATCCTCAAATTCAAGGGTCTGCACCCTGCCTTCAGGGTCTGGCGCACCATCTATGCCAGAGGTTACCTTGAGAGGTTTAATGCGGCTATAGACTGCCACCCCTGAATATCCCTTCTGCTCAGCACTGTTAAAAAAGGCTTCGTAACCGTCCAGATTTCTGACCTCGTCATCAAGCTGTTCCGGTTTGACCCGGGTTTCCTGCAGGGCAACAATGTCAGCGTCAATCTCAAGCACCGTTTCCACAAAGCCCTTGGATATTGCGGCGCGAAGACCGTTCACATTCCATGATATCATGCGTATCAGCCCATTGCTTTTCATGGTTTTCCTCTTTTTCCTGGGTTTAACACCGAGTTTGGGGCATCTGTCATCAAGGGGGCATCTGTCGCAGTGAGGTGATACAGGCCTGCATGTGCCTTGGCCAAATGCCACAAGTATGGAGTTGAATGTGAGCCAGTATTTTTTGGGAAGTTTTTTCCTGAGGACTTGTTCGGTCTGTTCAGGGGTCCTGGTGTTGACATATCCCCATATATTCATAATGCGGTGCACGTGAGTGTCCACGCATACGGCAGGTTTACCGAAACCCACTGCAACAACGAGGTTTGCCGTTTTTCTCCCAACGCCAGGCAGTTTCACCAGCTCTTCAACCGTATCCGGTACCTTGCCGTTAAACCTTTCCAGGGCCTCAGGCAGTGCAGCCAGGTAACGGGCCTTGTTGCGGTAGAACCCAACAGGGTAGATAAGTTTTTCTATTTCATGAATATCAAGGCCTGCAAGATCTCCGGGGGTATCAACCCTTTTGAACAGCTTGCGGCATGCTGCGGCTGTAACCTCGTCTTTGGTGCGGGCCGAGAGGATGGTGGCCACAAGTACCTTGAAGGGGTCCCTGGTCTGGGATTTGATCAGATCAACCACAGGGACATTGTAATCCGCAACCTCTTTTTGCAGGGTTGTAAGAAAATAATCTATGTCAATATCTTGTTGCATAAATTGCCTTTTCCATGCTATTCATTTGAATTAAATGCGTCACTTTCAAAAAGACACCATACAAAAAATTCCATAATTATTCAAAGTCACTCCAAAACAAGACCATTTTGCCACGCTAAATATACAACAAGGTATAAATAATGATGAAGAAAAAGACCTTAATCACCGGAATCACAGGTCAGGACGGGGCATACCTTGCAGAGCTGCTCCTTGAAAAGGGCTACGAGGTGCATGGTATCAAGCGCAGGTCTTCCCTGTTTAACACTGACCGCATTGATCATCTGTACCAGGATCCGCATGAACCCGATCGCAATTTTATCCTGCACCACGGTGACCTTACAGACTCTTCAAGCCTTATTCATGTTATTGAAAAAGTCCAGCCTGATGAGGTCTATAACCTTGCGGCCCAGTCTCACGTTGCTGTCTCGTTTGAGGAGCCTGAATACACTGCAAATTCCGATGCCCTGGGCACGCTGAGACTGCTTGAGGCAATACGGATTCTGGGGCTTGCCGAAAAGACCAGGTTTTACCAGGCATCAACTTCCGAACTTTACGGCAAGGTCAGGGAAACTCCCCAGACAGAGACCACTCCATTTTATCCCAGGTCACCCTATGCATGTGCAAAACTTTACTCCTACTGGATTACTGTAAACTACCGTGAAGCCTACGGAATGTATGCATGCAATGGAATACTTTTCAATCATGAGTCACCCCGCCGTGGGGAGACATTTGTCACCCGCAAGATTACCAGGGCACTTGCAAGGATAAAGCTTGGGCTACAGGACTGCCTGTATCTTGGTAATCTCAATGCAAAACGTGACTGGGGACATGCAAGGGACTATGTTGAGATGCAGTGGCTCATGCTGCAGCAGGATGAGCCGGATGATTATGTTATTGCAACCGGTGAACAGCACAGTGTAAGGGATTTTGTGAATGCCGCTGCACAGGAGCTTGAGATGTCCATTACCTGGAAGGGTAGCGGGCTTGATGAAAAGGGATATGACCATAAGGGAAATTGCATAGTAGCTGTTGATCCGCGCTACTTCAGGCCTACTGAGGTTGAAACACTGCTTGGAGACCCTTCAAAGGCACGTGAGAAACTTGGCTGGAAACCCAGGACCAGTTTCCGGGAGCTTGTGGCAGAGATGGCAAAGAGTGATCTTGAAGATGCCAAACGTGACCAGCTTATGAAGAAACATGGCTATACTGTGTATGACCATAATGAATAAACTTACTGCAGGAAATAAGAGGATTTGGGCTTAAATGAAACAGGACAGCCGGATATTTGTTGCAGGCCACAGGGGGCTTGCAGGCTCTGCATTTATGAGATGCCTTGAACGTGAAGGGTTTCATAATATTGTTACCCGGACACATTCAGAGCTGGATCTCATGGATCAGCAGGCGGTGAGGGCGTTTTTTGCAGAGGAGAAGCCTGAATATGTGTTCCTTGCCGCTGCCAAGGTGGGTGGTATCCTTGCAAACAGTACATATCCTGCGGAGTTCATACATAATAACCTTGTTATACAGGATAATGTCATCCATGAATCATGGCGTTCTGGTGTAAAACGTCTCGTATTCCTGGGCTCTTCCTGTATCTATCCAAGGGAGTGTCCACAGCCAATCAGGGAGGATTATCTCCTTACAGGGCCACTGGAGCAGACAAACAGGCCTTATGCCGTTGCAAAAATTGCAGGCATTGAGGAGTGCTGGTCCTATAACAGGCAGTATGGCACCGAGTTTATCGCCGTAATGCCCACCAACCTGTATGGCCCCGGAGATAACTATGATTTGCAGACCTCCCACGTGATGCCTGCAATAATCCGGAAGATGCATGAGGCAAAGGTGCAGGGCAAAAAGTCTGTGACACTGTGGGGTACGGGCAGCCCGCGGCGCGAGTTTCTGCACAGTGATGACATGGCGGATGCCTGTCTATTCCTGTTAAAAAATGACAGCGCAGTTTCATCACTCCTTGCCCTGGATTCTCCGCCCCTTGTTAATATTGGTGCTGGAACAGATATTACCATCCGGGAGCTTGCAGAAAAGATTAAGGAGATCGTTGGCTTTCAGGGTGAAGTTGTGTGGGATGCTTCAAAGCCCGATGGCACTCCCAGAAAACTCCTTGATGTTAGCCGTCTTGCAAAACTGGGGTGGCGCTACTCCATCTCTCTTGATGAGGGAATCAAGGATGCGTACAGGGATTTTCTTGAAGCCAGTGGTTGATTTCCTTATATTTTGCTGCCAATGAAGACCATTCT